>DATIYC010000016.1:0-22935 GCA_035517955.1 Candidatus Acidiferrales bacterium
GTCGGCCATGATTCGACAACTTGATGCTACCTAGCGTAACACTACCATTTAATCCCGTCACAAGGAGCAACCAGAATCTGAATTTACGCTACTTCAACTGATGCACCGCATTTCTTAGGACGCCAATATTCTCGATTTGGATTTCGACGAAGTCCCCGTCCTTAAGCGTGAAGTCGTCAGGGGGGACAATTCCTGTTCCTGTCATGAAGACGGTGCATCCAAAAAAGATATTATTGTTTCTGAGGAAGCCGAGCAGTTCGCTGATTTTTCGCTTCATCTTCGACGTGTTTGTCTGTCCTTCGAAAATCGATTGTCCGTGCCGTTGGATTCTCATCTCTATGTGGAGGGAGTGTGGGTTAGGGATCTCGTCTTGTAATGAGATGACGGGTCCGATTGCGCAACAGTTGCGGAAGATTTTCGCTTGTGGTAGGTATAATGCGTTCTCGCCCTCGATGTCTCTGGCTGAGACATCGTTGGTTATTGTGTAACCAATAGTCCTCATATCGGAATCTAAAACTACTGCGAGTTCTGGCTCCGGTACGGACCATTTACTATCTCCTCTGATTCCGATTGACTCCCCGGGACCGACGCATCTCTTTCCGGAGCCCTTGAGGAAGATCTCAGGTCTCTGAGCGGAGTACACGTGATCGTACAAACCCTTGGACTGCGTTTCATCTTCGCGCGCATCTCGACTCCGGAGATAAGTGACACCAGCACCCCAGACTTCATTCGGAACAAGCGGAATCCGGAGAACGACTTCTTCCAAATTCAACCTCGACGCCCTGTCAACGTGTGCCTCGACTAAGTCTTGAAGTGAAATGTTCTGTGCCTTCGCGGCAGAAAGCATGGAATCCAAGTTCGAAAACTCAGTAGGCTGCGACTGAGTCAAGTCTAAGACGGATTTGTCTACAAGGATACCTACTCGTTGCTGCCCATGAACCTCGAACCTACATAACTTCAAGGGCCAACCCTCGTTTCGATAGCGGAGTGACTCTCATTTTAGACAGATTAATGAGTTTGTGCGGACGAACTGTGAGCCTTCTCGGAGAGTTTCTTCTTGTCAGCAGGTAATCAGCAGGATAGAAGTAACGATGTGCCCTCCGCTCCTGGAATTGTGACGAAACATAGCCGATACACGGTCTCTGAAATGATGGAACGACTGGAGAAGGTTGTGCGCGGGAATGGTCTTCAAGTCTTTGGTGTAATCGATCACAGCGGGGAGGCAGCAAAGGTGGGACTACGGATGCAGGAAGCAAAGCTTGTGATATTCGGGAGCCCTAAGGCCGGAACACCCCTTATGATTGCCTCACCCCTACTCGCTCTAGACCTACCATTGAAAGCTCTAGTCTGGATGGGTAGTGACGGACATGCATGGGTAAGTTACAATAGCACAACGTACCTCGCCAACCGTTACAACTTACCGAGCGACCTTACCGGGAACATAGCAGGCATAGATGCGCTGATCGACAGCGCACTATCGAGCTGAACTTTCAAAGAGTATTCCGGTTAGGGACGTTACCTTCTACGCTTGTCTTGTTCAGGTGTTACTTTTCGATTGATCGTCGTCGAATAGCCGTGATTTGGTCTTTCGCTTCTGTCGACTGAAGTCAGCATCGGCTAATTCCCACAGTTTTCGTTCGAGCCTAGCTTCGACCACTGAGGTTTGCCAGCTCGTGATCAAGTAGATGTAGGTGGTTATGCCCGAGACTGCATCCACAATAAAGACCATCTTCCCAAATACTGTGTGTGGCGTTATGTCTCCGAATCCAACGGTACTAAGAACGGTAATTGTCCAGTAGAAAGAATCAAACGGAGTATGATGTTCAATGATCGAGAAAAGCACGGTGCTGATGAAAGTTAATGCAATCAGATAGGTTAGCGCATACTTTCGGTGACGCAAACTTTCAAGAAAGACATGAAAATCCTTCTTGATGGCATTAATCGCCAAATGCCCTTCCAACGTAGCTTACGCACTAAGCTTAAGAAATTTGGGCTCCACGGTCCTTCTTAATCGCGTTCTGAAGAAGGTAACGTACTCCGGTCAGAATGATGTATGTTCTGTTCGTGCGATGATTTCATCCTGTAGTGTCTTTCCAAGGTCACAGAAGTAGTCGCTGTAGCCGGCAACTCGAACAATCAAGTCCCTGTGCTTCTCTGGGTTTGCTTGTGCCTCTCGTAGAGTTTCAGCGGTTACGACGTTCATTTGTATGTGGTGTCCGTCCAGTTTGAAGTAGGCCCTGACTAAGTGGGCTAAGTTATCGATACCCGCCTCACCCTCCAACAAGGACGGCGAGTACTTCTGGTTCAGCAGCGTTCCCCCAGAACGGACCTGGTCCATCTTTGACACGGATTTTATAACAGCCGTTGGCCCGTGGATGTCAGCACCCTGCACTGGCGACACACCCTCAGAAACGGGTTCGTATGCATGCCTTCCGTCAGGTGTCGCTCCGACTACGGAGCCGAAGTATACGTGGCATGTTGTGGAGAGATAGTTGACCGCGTATGATCCTCCCTTCGTGTTCTTTCGACCGTTGATCACTTCGTAGAGTGAGTTGAAGATGGTTTTCAGTATGTCGTCAGCGTAATCATCGTCGTTTCCGTACTTCGGGGTTCTATTCCACAGGATTTGACGAACTAACTCGTGTCCTTCAAAATTGCTTGCAAGGGTTTCCATCAACTGGCTCATGCTGAACTGCTTCTCATCAAACACGTGCCGTTTAATTGCAGCTAGACTGTCTGTTACGGTGCCGATCCCTACGGGCATAATGTAAGTCGTGTTGTAACGCGGTCCCCCGTCGTTATAGTCGGTACCTTTCTTTATGCAGTCGTCGATTAGTGTTGAGAGGAACGGAGCGGGCATTTGCTCGGCGAATAAGCGTTCAATAACGTTACTTCCCCTAACTTTGATGTCAACGAAATGCAACAATTGCGCACGAAATGCGTCGAAAAGTTCCTGGAAGGTCTTGAAGGTCCTTGGGTCTCCAGTTGTTGTGCCGATCTTTTTCTTTGTACGAGGATCCACGCCGTTATTCAATGTAACCTCGAGTATTTTCGGGAGGTTCAGGTAGCCGGTGAGTATGTAGGCTTCCTTACCGAAGCAACCTGTTTCTACGCAGCCACTTATGCCTCCTGCCCTGGCGTCCTCCACAGCCTTGCCCTGGCGCACCTGCTCCTCGACAATCAGGTCGGTGTTGAAGATGGAGGGTTGGCCCCATCCTTTTCTTATTATCTCGCAAGCCCTCTTCAGGAATCGGTCCGGGCTCTTCTTGCTGAGTTGAATATTCGAGGATGGTTGTATGAGCCTCATTTCATCGATAACGTCGAGAATCAAGTAGCTCAGCTCATTCACGGCGTCGGAACCGTCTGGCTTTAGTCCGCCAACGTTGATGTTGGCGAAGTCGGTGTATGTGGCGCTTTCCTCTGCTGTGACTCCGACTTTTGGTGGTGCGGGTTGGTTGTTGAACTTGACCCATAGGCATTCCAAAAGCTCTCTCGCCTTCTCTCTCGTCAACGTCCCATTCTGGAGTCCTTTCGTGTAGAATGGGAAGAGGTGTTGATCGAGGTGGCCTGGGCAGAAGGAGTCCCAGGTATTCAGTTCGGTTATTACGCCTAAGTGTACGAACCAGTAGGTCTGCAATGCCTCCCAGAAGTCACGGGGCGGATGAGCGGGAACATGTGAACAAACCTCAGCAATTTTTAGGAGTTCCTCTTTTCGAGTGGAATCAGCTTCCTGTGCGGCAAGCTCGCGTGCTTTCTCAGCGTGGCGTTCGGCGAAGCGAATGATTGCGTCGCAACAGATCGACATGGCCTCAAGCTCTTTCTGCTTCTTGTAGGCCGCTGCGTCGTTGAGGTAGTCGAGTTTCGTTTTCGCATCCTCGATGTCAGTTTTGAAGTCGATGAAGCCCTTGCGATAGATCTTGTCGTCTACTACAGTATGCCCGGGGGCGCGTTGTTCCATAAATTCAGTGTAGATTCCGGCCTCGTAGGCCGCCTTCCACTCCTCCGACATTTCGGAGAAGAGTTGGTCACGAATCGTCCGATCCTTCCAGAACGGGATTATTCTTTCTTCGTACAGCTTGCGGGTTTGCTCATCCACGGAGAAAGTGATCTTCTTACGGCCGTTCAGAATTTCAAGGTCCTTGAGGCTGTGGCAACACAGCTCAGGATATGTGGGCGTTGCCTTTGGGGCTGGGCCTCTCTCGCCAAGAATTAGCTCGTCGTTCCCGATGTAGATGGTCTTGTTCTCCATTAGATGTTTGAACGCAAGAGCTCTTCTGATTGGGCTTATGGGCTCCGAGGAGCGTTCGTAGAACTCGGTCATCAGCTCGGCTCTTTCGCTGGAGATTTTGGGTTTCGTTTCCATGCTTTGTTGCCTAAGCTTGCTAACTCTCTCGTTCATCTCACTAACCTCCCACCTTCACAAGTAACCCGTAACCTTGCAGTTTCTTTACTACCTCCTCAACGCGGGCGGCGGGAGGAGGTTTCATATCGGGCATTCGGTTTGCCATTCCAAACCGCCTGTACTTCTCATTGCCAAATTCGTGGTAAGGAAGAACGTCAACTTCCTTCACACCTCTTAACGAGCAAACAAATTCACCTAACTCAGCCACATCCACATCCGAATCGTTAACGCCAGGAATTAGAGGAAAACGTACGATTATGCGGTCATGAATCTGAGATAAATCACGCAGATTTCTGAGGATAATCTCATTCGAGACGCCGGTGAACTTCTCATGAGCGTCATTGTTTGTCGCTTTCAAGTCGTAAAGGTAGAGACCCACATACGGCGCGCTCTTGAGCAAACTCTCAAGCGCCACGAACCCGCAGGTTTCAACGGCTGTGCTTATTCCATTCGAGTTGCAAGCTTTGAGTAGGTTTAGCAAGAAGTCAGGTTGACTAAAAGGCTCGCCACCAGAAAAAGTAACACCACCACCGGATTCGTCATAGAAGACGGTGTCTTTCTGTACTTCGAGCATTACCTCGGACACTGTTGTTCTCTTCCCAGCAATTTCTCTCGCTTTAGTCGGACATGCGTTGATGCATTCGCCGGAATGTTTGCACGCATCCTTGAGAACGGTTGGAACGGCGTTTAGTATTTTGATTGCTTGATTTGGGCAACCGTGTACGCAACTGTAACATCGAATGCATCTTTCTTCTCTGTAAACCAGTTGCTCATCAGCCAACTGCCCCTCAGGATTGTGGCACCACCAACAATGAAGCGGACAGCCCTTAAGGAATACAGCCGTCCGAATACCCGGACCATCATGCGTTGAGAATCTCAGTACATCAAAAATAGTTCCAACAGTCTCCTCGATATGACCAACGCCAGACCATTTGTCGCGCCGAGGTTCTAGTTGTTCCAACAACTACTAGTTCGCACAGATCTCGGCTACACTTGTCCATGCTATATCTACTTCTAACCATTCTCTTCGTCTGACATTCAAGATGAAGCTTCGTGGGCAAGTGTCCTCAATCTCACAGTTTCTTTATGTAATTCAGTCAGCATTTTTATCGTGACTTTCAGAGAAACGCTAGCTCACGTTCATTGTGAGAGGATAGCAATTCATCCATTCTTCGACCCATTGGAGTGAAGATTAGTTCCAATTTTCTTTCTAGCCGTTTGTTCCTTCGCTAGATCAGCAACACCTCGCGTACGAGCATGCTTATCGATTGTCTTACACGTTTGCTGTTTTCAGAATTAAGCTCCTGCAGTTAGTAGTCGATCTCACCATTCCGTTATTGGCTAGGGGAATCCCTAACCAAAGCTTGACGTTACCAAAGTCGACTATCCGTGGTTACACCGGCCTGAAATCGTTACGAGCTTGCTCATTGTTGTTATGCGCCGCCGCACAATACTCCTACTATCAATCTTCGCGACGATGATCGCAGGCTTAGCAACGCCACGTACCGCGATAGCGCAATCGCAATACTCTCTACAGGTTGGCGCTTGGGGTGATAGAGCGTCGATAGGCAATGTTGGCGTAAGCGCAGAAATTCGCACGAACATCAGTCCTCCAACTGGTGATGCAGTAGCGTCTTCGTTTTGGGTTGGTGACAACCTTCAGAACGGCGGGTTCGTTCAATTCGGATACGACCTCACGACACCCCACTACTACTGCCTATTCGGGGAGTCGACTGGTGGACAAGGAAGTTGTTTAGGAACGTACGGTAATATTGGTAACAATGACGCGCGCTGGTTCTGGCAGTATTGGCCGAATACTGCGATAAACGATTTTTACTATGCCATGGGCCCATCAAGCTCTGCCGGCATGGCAGGTTCTTGGCACACTTACCAAATCAGACCAAACGCGACTAACGGATGGAACTTCGTAATGGATGGAAAGACAGTGTGGACCTTCAACAAGTTCCAAGTCAGCAGGTCAAGAGACCCAGCATACATGGTTGCGGAAGAAGTAAGCAGCATTCAATCCGCTAGCGGCGACCTAGGCCCCGTAGCATTTCGTGACCTATCCTATTTTGATAATTACAAAACATGGCAACCAGTCACGTCGCTTAGCGCGATTTCAGGCTGCGGAGGCGGAATTGCCGACTGTGGCATTACGATCCCGTACGGAGTCACCGTATCGGGGCCGAACGAAATCATTGCAGGCAGCGGGGAACGATTGATTCATTCTGGTTCGCTGCTTTGGCCGCAAACCTTCGCGTTAACCATCTCTGTCCCCAGACAAGTCCAGACTATAATCGACGGCTCAACCTATTTCGGTGGGTCCACAACTCTACCCCTGGTGCAAGGACGGCATTCCATTAGCGTTCCGAAAATTGTTGAAATGGACAGCACAGACCGTTTACGGTTCGCGGGTTGGAGTGACGGGTCAACGGATGTCAACCGAACTATTCAATTGATTTCGGATAAAGAGCTGCAGGCTGTGTACGTCCAACAGTACAAGCTAACGATCGATTCACCCCTTCCAAGCACAGGTAGCGGATGGTATGACAATGGGACAGATGCTAACTTTGAGACCAACACCGCGCCAAAGATTACGAACACGCTGGGTTTGGCGATTTTTGGAGGGTGGCATAGTCAAGATGGAACTCTAATCACTAGCCTGGGGAGTGGCTCAATTCAAATGAATAGGCCTAACACCATTGAAACGTATTGGCTACCACTAAATTACTTGATTCCAATCCTGGTCTTTGCATTACTCGGGTTCGCGCTTCTGTTCAAGATCGCGCGTGGAAGACGCTGAAAGGAAACGGTTTTCGCAGTTCGTTAAGCGGTTTTTCCTTCAGTCTTCGTAGGTGATTCCTTTGTCGTGGCTTTAGTTGATTTGAAATGGATGGCGGCGACTGCGACTAGTGCGATTGCTAGAATTACTGCTACTATTTCTGCTACGATTGTGGTGCCTTGGGCAGAGGATAGCTGGTTGTTCAGGTTGCTGATGGTGTTGTCTTTCTGGGCGGTGGAGTTCTGTAGTTGTTGAATTTCCTGCTGCAATTGTTGATTCTGGTTTAGGAGTTGCTGGTTTTGCGATTGCGCGGTGACGAATTCGGGTGTCGTGGCTAGGATGTAGGAGAGTGGTGCGATCCCGTTATCGGACCCTCCCTGAATGTTGTAGTTCGAGGCGGGGTAGATGGGGTAGTATGTGGTGGGTGAGTAGCTGTAGCCGTAATAGTAGTAGGGGTACGTGGGATAGGCACCGTACTGGTACCAGTACCCGTTACCGTACGAGTATGGGTAAGCGTACGGGTTGAATGGGTAAGAGGTTGAGCCTGTCGTGCCAACGGTCTCACTTAGTTGGGCGATTAGTGAAGTTCTCGACGCGCTAGATGGAACGTTGACTTGAATCTGCTTGTTGATCTGCTGACCGCTTAGCATAATCGTATTCGAGGCCACGATTGTGCTTAGCAGTTGATGCAAATTATCCGTGTCAGCTGAGTAGACTTGCATGGTGAGGCTGGATAATACGAAGTTGTCCTTCGCTTGGGCGGTTAGATTAACGGTCACGGATTCTCCAGGAAGAACCTGAGAGGGGTATGCGAGTTGAACGTTAAGGTGATTGAGAACAACTGTGCTTGAGGCAGTTTGGCCACCTTGTGCCAGAGCGGGATGAATAGTGAAAATGGAGACGAGTACTGCTAACAGAACTACTGGAACTATTAATCTAATTTTCATCTTCGTCACAACTACAAGACAATGTAATGCATATAAAACCAACTTCCCTGGAAACGACGCAATTCGTCCAACTCAATTCGTCCCACTCCAAAACACGGATGACCATAATTGGCAGGTATTGCAGATCGAACAGCAGGGGAGTACTTGGAAACCGGTATAGTTTCGTGATAATTGCTTAGTCAAGGGGAGTCTGTAAGATCGACTGATAAGAGAAAATAGCGATCGAGAAACCTCTGCAAGAGAGGCGGTTGTAGTTCAGTTCAGGGCTCACCATTTATAGCAAAAGTGGACCCATGATGACATGTACTCAAAGTGAACAGACAAAAACTTCGACTACCAACTAAATCTGCAAATGCTCTGCTCATTGTAGCCGTTATCCTCGCGCAAAGCTTGATGTTCGCAAGTGTGACCGGAGTTAACGCAAGAGTCGAATCGCAACACATCGTAGCACAGCAAGGCGCAGGATCTGATGACTGGCCGACATACCACAGAGACACGTCCAGATCCGGATTCGACCCGACAATATCGAATTTCACCGCAGTCAACTTGAATTGGAAATCAGCCACACTAGATGGGCAGGTGTACGCGGAGCCGCTAGTTATCGGAAATGACGTGGTGGTGGCAACTGAGGCAAACTCCGTCTACGAATTGAACGCCAACAACGGACAAACCGTGTGGCACAGGAACCTAGGAACTCCGGTGAACGGCGCAGTGCTTCCGTGTGGCGACATAAACCCGTCCGGAATAACTAGCACGCCCGCAATTGACGTAACTAGCGGAACCATATTCGCCGTAGCCTTCCTATCCTCCCCATCATTACATCACCAATTATTCGCACTCGATCTAAGCACTGGAAACATCAAGTTCCAATTAGGCATCGACCCGTCAGGCGCCAACCCTACAGTTCAGCAACAGAGAGGAGGCCTAGCGTTGGCGAATGGCTACGTCTATGTTCCTTACGGTGGTTTGGATGGAGACTGCGGAAGTTACCACGGTTGGATAGCGGCTACGAGCGCTAACGGTGGAGGCCCAGTGATTAGCTACGAAGTTCCAACTGGGAACGCAGGCGCAATTTGGGGAGGAGGTGACGGACCAGTAGTTGACAGCTCAGGCAACATATTGGTTGCTACAGGCAACAGTTTCTCTAGCACAACGTTTGATTACGGAGACGCCGTCTTGAAACTCTCCCCCGCAACAAGCCCTCCAATCAGCCTACTCGACTGGTTTGCACCATCGAACTGGAGTCAACTCAACACAGAGGACCTCGACCTGGGTTCAACGGAACCAGTCATTCTGAACGCTAACTACCTCTTCCAGATTGGGAAGGAGGGCGTTGGCTACGAGCTTAACGCCGCCCACTTGGGGAACATTGGCGGTCAAGTGTACTCATCGCAAGTGTGTACAGGCGGAAATGGAGCGTACGGGGGATTAGCCCACGCCTCCGGCTACCTTGTAGTCCCATGCACGAACGGACTTACCACGCTCACCGTCAGCCCCGGAGGTAATCCACCATTCACTGTTCAGTGGCGCGGCCCGAATTATGTTCCTGGTCCACCGATTATTGCTGGCAGTGCCGTTTGGGACGTGGACGTTACCAACGGCCTGCTGTACGTGTTCGCCCTGAGCACTGGGCAGATGCTCTTTCACGATACAATCGGGTCACTCCCAACGCATTTCAACTCCCTAAGCGCTGGCGATGGACAAATCTTCGTCCCCGCAAGCAACCAAATAATCGCGTACAAACCGCAGCAAACATCAACGACACTGATAACGGGCGTAGCCTCTGGGTCTGGCTCCGTCTCGCCAAATTGTCCTGAACCGAGCGGGTGTAATGAAACGGTTGACGCACCGATCTCGGTTAATGCTACAGCGGGTTCAGGTTACCTGTTCTCTCATTGGATGCTTACAGGCGTCGCTTGTTCGAGTGGTGTGTCCAGCAACCCGTGCCACTTCTCTATGCCGAACAGTCCGGCTTCGGTGTCGGCGATTTTTGTTCAGCCGTCAAGCACCACATTCTCCAGATCACCAAGCTCGATAAGCGTTGGGTCATCGGTGACATTGTCGGGAACAATTTCGCCCAATCCTGGCGTAGTGTCCGTGCTGATCAACCTAAGCCAAGATTCCGGATCCACCTGGTCGCAGCTCATGTCAGTGATGACAGATAGTTCAGGAACCTACTCAACAAGCTGGACTCCAGGGTATCCTGGCAGTTATCTGTTGCAAGCCGGTTGGAACGGCAACAATCAATACGCGCCCTCCCAAAGTTCTTCCACCACACTTACGGTCACAGGCACGACACAACCCACACCGACCCTGCTTCTCTCAACATCGTCAACTGTGTCTCATGGACAACGCGTTACGCTAACTCTAACCGTCTTCAATCCCACTAGTTCAGGTTTGAATGCGAATGTGACGATTCAGATCATTGGGCCAAACAACTATGCCATCTTCGACGTTATTCAGACCCACGTTGGTACGGACTCCAAATCAATCTCCTATTACGAATGGACGGCCCCGAACCAGACTGGGACGTACATTGTAACAATCAGCCTACGCCCACCGTCACCTACGGGGGTTGATGTGGAAAACATTCAGGTAAGCTGAAACGACCAACCAGAAACAAAACAATTTGCATTTCAAAGTGACGCGGAGGAGAGGGTAAGGATTCTTTGCGAGTTAGACTTGAGACACGTTCAACGTACCGTCCAGCACAGACTTCAACCATCCGTCAAAAGCACACTTACCAATCCGTTCGTAACCCTTCGCGTTCAGGTGAAGGCCGTCAGCCGAGTATTCTTCCATGAGTCGATTGTTGCGTTGATCAGCTGTCGCCTTGAAAACGTCCAGAAAAGCAATTTGCCTGTTCTCAGCCTCACGGCTGATCGCTTTGTTGAGTTGGAGCCTTGGAGGAATTAACTCGTCGCAGCCGAGGATTGAAGGAATGGCGCAAGCTACGGCGCCTATTCCCTCACTACGTGTAGCATCGTAAACGTTGGCCAAGTTGTGAGTGATGGTGGCCACGTCGAGGCCCCAACCTATGTCATTTGCTCCTCCCATTATGATCACGTAATCAGGCTTCTCAGCAACAACATCCCTAGGAAACCTTTCTAACATGCCTGAGGTCAGATCTCCGTTAACCCCTTTGTTGACCACCTCTAGCTTGGCCTCGGAATGATGACTACGTAAGTACTCCTCAGCGAATCGCTCGAGGCATTCGGGATACGAAGCTACTCGTTCGTCAGAGGCAATGAAGCCTGTCTCTCCAACTGTTAGGCTATCTCCGAGAGCGACGATCTTCATGGTTTCAGGTCCCGTCGAGTTGCCTTCCGGACGTTTCTTCCATATGACATTGCCGACGCGAATGTCTCGGAAATTGCTGACGCGATCACGTAACGAGTTCATTGTACGGGTGAGAATTTTCCAAAAGTATTATGCGCTAACTGAGTTGTAAGGTTGTGCGATTGAATTGTCGCCTCATTTTGGCGGCATGGGTGGATGGCATGGTCATCCGGGCTTCGGAGGATATGGTAGGTTTGGGGGTTTCCCGGGTTTCGGCTTGTACGGTAGGCCGTTCTGTGGAGGGTTCGGATTTGGTTATGGAGTATTTGGGTATCCGTATGGCGGGCATGGATACGGATCGCCGTACTGGGGTTACGGTTACGGTGGTTACCCGGGCTTCGGTATGCGCCCACGTTACTATTGGTACTAGAGAGCACTATCTATGGTGCGGGCGCGAGGTAGTGCTCGTTCCCGTCGGGGTCACGAATCGTCGCATACCATCCCCAAGGTGCCTTTTCTGGAGGATGGGAAAATTCTACACCCGCGTCCATAAGTCGTTTGCATTCAGCTTGAAAATCTCCCGGCAATGCGATAACAATTCCTGAGGGGCCAGGCTCAAGCGGAATAGGTTTCGGTTGGTTCTCCGAAGCTTGGCACAAGTGTAGCGAAGTACCTCTCTCGTCCGCACCAACTGCAACCCAGTGACCCTCATTGGCGGTTAGCTTCAACCCCAGTTTTTCAGTGTACCATTTCTTAGAAACTTCCTTGTCGGAAACAACTACGGGCACGCTAGCTACCCAAGGAATCGTGCGATTCTTTGCGGACAATATGAACGCCTTATTGTTTTTTCGAGGAGCACGGATAGATAAAACTCACCTCGACTAGTTCCACATTCACCCTCTGACTAAGCCGACGCTATGACAGAAACGGCGACGCAATTGTGAACACATCAATAGCCAGACGTAGACAGAACAGGTTCACCGTTCACGCCGGTCTTCACTTTGCATGTCAACAAGGGTGTCGTCGACGACTTTTCGCGCCGCTCACTTGTCGACTAATCTAACTCGACAGGCTGATCAAGTCTTTGACTAACTCGTCTGGTTTGGTTATCATTGGCCAGTGTCCTGATTCGATGACTTTGTAGGGGCCGTCTAGTTTTCCCCATTTTCCTTGAATAACCTCGTCTACGGAGTCACCTCCTGCCGTGCAGAGTATGTACGCACTCTTCACTGAATCGAAATTCTTAGACAGGGTTATTGGCTCGGTCGAGTGTTTTATTGGCCAAGGTGTTGCCTTAGAAAGCATCCACGTTCGGTCTGAACCCTGAACGTCTTTTCCTATAGCGTTGAGGATTTCCTCAGTGAAAGGAATTGCCCAGCTGCCAGGTGGTGGATTGAACTCTGTGGGGTTGAAAGCTCCCTGTGGAGTCCTTACTTTCTCGGGTCGAAACGCGTCAAGATAGAGAAGCATCCGTACTTTTTCGGGTACGCGGTCCGCGACCGCACCCACGACCTTTCCAGCAAAACTGTGCCCTACGAGAACAAAATCCTCGAGGTCATTGTACTTGATCATATTCAGAACATCTTGAATCGCAGTTTCAATTCCGACCTCCTTAGAAGCGAGATGAACTCTTTCTCCCATTCCTGTAAGAGTTACGACGTGAGCCTCATGCCCGTTTTTGTCGAGGAGCGGGGTAACTTTCTTCCACGCCCAGCCTCCTAACCAAGCTCCATGCACGAGAACGAAGGTCGTCAAGTGAATTTCACTCTAACGAACTTCGAACATGTACTAGGTAATATTTTAAGGCGTCCATAACGACGGTCTAATCGACTAGGTACGAAGGTTCCCTGTTCAAAGTTGTTATTTCATTCTTGCATGTGTTAATCGACGCGCACAAGTCGCTTTGTAGAAGCTACCAACCTATTTTCATGAACCAGTAGTATGGGTTTAGCCGAGGACCAATCGGTATGGGTCAAGAACGCTCTAGGAGCTACTGCACCGCAGATTGGTTCTTCTCAAGTTTCTCGAGGGTGGTCGCCCAATTAACGAAGCAGTCCCAAAGCAACGATTCTTCAGGGCAGTCTTTATGTTGGGATTTTGTTTCGCTCATACCTTGTTCACTTCAGATTCTTGTTGAAGAACGCGAGCGAGCTTTCCCAGGCATCGTTGGCAGCTTCCTTGTTGTACGATGGTCTCGTCTCGTTGAAGAAGGAGTGCTGTGCTCCTTTGTAGATCTTCAGTGAGAATTGTTTCTTGTACTTCACCATAGCTTCAACTAGTGACGGTACACCCGCATTGATTCGCTCGTCTTCCCCAGCGTAGAAAGCCAGTATGGGGCCAGAGATCTTCTCGACAACTTCTAGTGGCTTCGGGTTTGCCCCATAGAACGGGACGGATGCTCTGAATGGGTACATGCTTGAGAGTTGGTAGGTGAGGCCTCCTCCCATGCAAAATCCCATGATGCCTAATCTTTCTTTGACGATAAAGTCGAGGCGCTGTAGGTGATTCTTGCAATCTAGGAGATCTTGAGCCATCTGTTTTTCCATCTCTTCCCTCCCGAGGAAGAAGATCTTCGCGACTTCCCTTTCAGTTTCGGACATCATGCTCATGAATCCCTGAATTGTAGCTGGATCGTTTCTCTTGTCTGGCGGGATTGACCACATGTGCCGCATGGCAGATTCAATGTTTTTCTCGGTCATGACATCGGCGTTTCTCGTGAATAGGTTCGGGGCGATTGTAACGTAGCCTTCTCGCGCATACCTTCTCGCAACGCCCTTGATCTGTTCATTCAATCCAAAGGCTTCGTGAATTACGATTATCCCAGGATACGTTCCGCTGCTGGGTTTGGAGATGAAAGCAGACATTCTTGTTCCATCGGCGCAGTTGAAAACAGTATTCTCATCCATCGTGTCCATTAGTTAACGCCTCGTGAACCTGTCAAGCATACTCAACTCTTTCCTGAGATAGAAAGGCGTTACGAAACAAGCCTATTGCTTACAATAGAGGAACATGTACGAGCTGCTGCTTCTCCAACCCATGCGATATCTTTAGGCTTCGAAGTTACGATTTGTTGCAGCCAATGGCTCTTCGGCCACCATAGCAGCGGAGAGGATTGCCCTGCGCGCTTACTGGCTAGGTGGAAGCAACATTTTCAGCTAGTTGTAGTCTCCCCTCTCCGATATGACCGTGAAGTTTCAAGAGCGCATAATCTTCGTCAGTTACCTCGCCCTTCTTGTTCGAAGGGAACCATAGCGTCTTGACCACTCGGACTAAGGATGAGGAATCAGACGGCATATTTAGCTGGGCTTCATACCATTCGCCAGCATTCTCATGATCTTTCGCGTAAACCAAGCATCGAGTCAACTCTATGACCGGAAATCCGCTTTCTTCTAGACTATTTCAAAATGGTCTAAATGCATCGCGTAGATGCATGTGAATGAGCCGCAATTACCGTAGAGAAGATGTATTCCGCAGGCTATAGAAAGAATTCGCTCAACCCAGCCAGGTTGCGCAAGATCAAAAGGCGTCGATGTAAGAAGGTGGTTATGGTAGCTGAACGAATCAGTATTCGGTGCGGTTACCGTGGCGATGGGATCCCGTTTGCCCACGTCATAGTAAATTCAGTAGATCGCGAGGTTGTTCGGCTAACTCTCTCGCTCCGGCGGCTATCAACTCGTCTCTAGGTCGGAAACCCCAGAGGACGCCGACAGCGAACATCCCAGCGGCATTGGCAGTTCGCATATCCGTATTCGAATCGCCGGCGTAGAGAAACTCATTGGGCGTAATCCCAAGCTTGCGTGCGATCTGGTTTGCTGCCTGTGGATTGGGTTTGATTGGAGTATCCTCTCTCTGTCCTCGAACCACCGCAAACTTCCACCTTGATAGGAACTTCTGGACGATCACTTGTGTGAAGTCATCGGGCTTATTTGATAGGATGCACATCGCGATTCCCCGATTCTGAAGCGCATCCAGAAGGTCAGGTATTCCTTCGTAAGGGTGAGTCTTGTTAGCCCAATTCCTACTATACTCGTCCCATTGAGTGGAGATTACCTTATTGATCGTCGCCTCATCCCTATGATCGGCCGGCAGTGCCCGTGACACGAGATTCACGAGGCCATCCCCGATCAAGTACTTGTAAGTGTCAACGGATTTCGGAGTAAAACCGAATCGCATCAGAGAAGCATTCATCGAGTCTGCTAAGTCATCAAGCGTGTCCAGCAAAGTCCCATCAAGATCGAACAGAACCGCTTTGAACTTCGATGGCATGGAACTTCACTTCGGCCGCGATCAGCCGTCACCTTAAAAATATCCAGAAAAAGAATTCGCTTTTTCTGAGCCCGCCGTTTTTCGCCTTAGGCGATATATGGCTCACTGAGTTGGTATCAGCCCCCTTTCATCTAAGCTCACTAACTGGACCGTTGAACAGTGGTCATGAGCTTAAGCTAGCGTCTTGCAGCATTGCACCGCTACTTTTTCGAACGCCAATGTCCGCTGATGTCCGCTTTTCCATACCATGTTTCTCCAGATCCATGAAAAATTCCTCCATGTAAACGAGAATTTGAAATGGAAATGCGGTGTTTTGGGACGGTGAGGAGGGGTTATGTGTGAAACGTCCCGTTTTGGGGGCGCCCCACGTCCACCCACGTCCGGTTCTCAATGCCTCTTCCCCAAATCTCTGAAAATCTCTGCATACGAACATGGACTTGGGCTGGAAACGCCCTGTTTTGTGGCGTTCCAGGTTGGTTACTCCGAGGGTTTTTGCATGATTGCAGTGCTAAAATAGAATTTCGTCGAGTTCTGGCTGATTCCAGTTTTCCTTGAAGTAACGGTTTCAGCATGAAAGGGGTTGATTTTAACGAGTTAGGGTTCGCAATTTTACGGCTTTGCTTCTAAATTGGGTCTGTTTGGCGGCGTAATTGTTGATTCACGATAACCATTTTTCTTTAGATAGAACGCGAAAGTGGCCATTTCATTAGATATGGGCAGTGTGGTATGGGAGCGCCAGTGAGATTTGCGTCCACAAATCGTGAGGCTAATGGCGCACCTAGCCGGTTTCACGTGAAACATTGCTTAGACCCTTGAATTTCCAAAGGGCAGTAGAAACGAGCCATGATGCAACAAATATCATTATGATTCCGAATCCGATGGTTTCGAAATCGAGGCCAACCAGCCAATTCCAAAACGCACCAGTAAGTCGCAGTTCACCAGCCATCACCTGCAACAACTCAACAGACCCAATTGCTAGTGCAACAAGCACAGAGATTATCGTTACCGTCAAATTGTAGTATATTTTTCGAATTGGATTCAGGAAAGCCCACCCATAGGCAACACGCATCATGACCCCATCAGTCGTATCGATTAACACCATGCCGCACGTGAACATGAAAGGCAAAACCAAGATCATCCAAACAGGAACGGCTGAGGTAACTCCGATACCAACACTAATTGCAATAAGCGCCACCTCCGTAGCTGTATCAAATCCCAATCCGAAGAGAACGCCAATCGGGTAAATCTGCCAAGGCTTCCGAACAATTTTGAACAAGGGCCGAAAGTAACGATTTAGGAATCCACGATTATCCAACAACTTCTCTAGACCCTCCGCATTCAACTTACCCCTCTTCAACTCCTTGTAAATTCGGTAAACGCCCAAAACGATAACCATGTTGACCACACCGATCAACAGAAGGAAGATCCCGGAAACCGTTGTTCCAATGATTGCGCCCGTACTTTGTAGGGCGGGTATGTGTCCGATTATAGTGCGAGTGATCAACACTAGGCCCACAATTAGCGCAACTACAATTGTTGAGTGCCCAAGCGAAAACCACATACCCACGGTAAACGGAGATTGATTTTCTTGCATGAGCTTCCTAGTCGTGTTGTCAATTGCTGCTATGTGGTCTGCATCCACACCATGACGTAAGCCGAATACGTATGCGACGATTCCAAGACCAGCAAGCAGCACAGAAAGCTTCCCAACAATCGTCGAAAAGAGAAAGCCAAAGATGGTTGCTAACCCAATCAAAGAGTATACCGTCAAAATTTTCAGTCTATCACTTTGAGAGAGCGCAACACTGGATTTCGTCGAATTGGACGCAGCCATTTGGTTCCTCACTCCGAAGAGTTGCTATGTGATTTCAGTAATAATATTCGTGTCAATCGTAATAACCATATTAAAGGATTGCTAGCGATTCTCTATATGACAACGGAGCAACCATGGAATGCCTAGAGTAGAGAGAATTAGCTTTTCAACACCACCTGAACTCATGAAACAATTCGACCAATCTCTTAGTGCAATGGGATACGAGGATCGGTCAAAGGCTCTTCAGATGGCAATTAGAAATTTCATTTCTGAGTATGCTTGGAAGGCGGAGAAAGGAAAATGCGGAGTAGGAGCCGTTCTAATGACCTATGACCATGAGACTCACGGAATTCAAGAGGAACTAACGCATGCTCAACATCGATACCGAGACGTGGTCAGTTCGACGATGCACATACATCTAGACGAGTCACTATGCCTGGAGATTATCTCCGTAAAGGGTAAACTGGAACGCATTCAGACCATGGCTAAGGAACTCATGAGGACAAAAGGAGTCTCTCAACTCAAACTCTCGACAATATCTCTATAATGGGAATTGACCTGCGGCGTAGGTACAGATACTGTGTGATTTCTACCCACAAATCGCGGGACTTCTTCAGCATGACACACGTAACACTGCATCTGATGGATTCGTAGACTTCGATCATTGCGTTCCACAGACAAGGACAAAGAACGAAAATCCGCCACCGTCCTAGATTGGATATCGAAGCGGGGCGGTGAATTTCATTGGTTGCCCGCGATCATGACTTGGGTGTAAGTGCTATCACAGGAATGACCCTCTTGGTCCCGCGTTGGTACTCGCCAAACGCTGGATAGAGGGAGGCTTGGGATGCGAAAAGCCTGTCGCGTTCCTGCCCAATAATCTCCTCAGCGTGCACGTCGATTGTTTCGTCCCCGACTTCGATCTGGATGTCCGGGTGTGCCTTGAGATTGTAGTAATAGTCAGGATTCGTATTGGCCCCTCCCTTCGACGCGAAGATGATGTAACGTTCGCGATCCTTGAGATACATGACCGGGTTGATCCTTGGTTTGCCGCTGCGGGCCCCACTGTGGTGAAGGAGCAACAAGGGCGCGCCTTCGAATGGGCCACCTACCTTGCCGTGGTTGCGACGAAACTCGGCAATCGTCCGCGCGTTCCAATCGTTCACATTGCTACTCATTGATGCTTCGACCGCCAGATAGACCAACAGCGTATATTGATGAACCTGTTTTTCTACTTAGTCAAGGGACAACATCGCCATCCATCAAGGTGAAGCATCGAGAAAGTGCCAATTAGGAAACTTGCAAACCACACAGGGTAGTCTCATCGCTTTAAGAACACAAGTCAAACTCACGAACTCACCGTAAAATTGCACCACATGATCTTGCCCAACAAAGACCGGGGGACCGCCGTGACTATGAGCAGATCATAAATACAGGGTACTTTCGAAAAGTATTGAGTAGTAGTTTATGGCTGCAATCGACGAGCATCAGAAACTCGTGAATGCACTAGTCATTAGATTCGTGAATGATGGCTTAGAGATTGAGAATGCTGACCTCGAAGGATATGAGGAACCTTACAAGATTGGTAGGCACGAACCAGACATTATTGCCCGAAACGTCAGCGAAGACCTCGTAGTGATAGGCGAAGCCAAGAACTGTGCCGACCTCACATCCGACAGATCAAGAGAACAATTTCAAGACTTTTCGAATGCAGCAATGCGAGAGGGAAAATCCCAAGGACACAGCGTCCCATTCTACATCGTAGTACAGAAAAATTGTGCCAGCCATGCCGCTTCAGTTCTCGCCCAGTTAAACGTGAACAACAAACCGAACGTCACTCTCCTACAATACGGCATAGAATAATCGAACAGCAACTCAAGCTGAACCTAAATCGTCTTCGAACCATCATAACACTGCCCCCGTGTAGAATCGACGTCGTATGCTTGCGAAATTAATACACGCCCAGTAATGCCACCCCGACTGGTTCACCTCAGGTAACTAGACCCTAAAGGCGCGTTTGCGTATCTCAGTACTGCAAGGTCGCCACTAGCCGTTTCGGGTTCAGTAGAAGATCAAAAGCATCCTCGACACTTGAGACTTGTATGTCTGCGGCCAGTAAAGCTTCACACGAACAGCCTTCATTTCCCATTACGACGATTCCTATTCTCGCGCTGCTCAGCATTTTTCTGTCGTTCATGCCGTTCCCCAAGGCTACGACATTTCTTGCCCCCAGCTTTCGGACATACGCTTGCTTCTTCTCATCGAGCCCCGGACCGCTTACTATGTGAATCAGACACGGCACCCCCTTTAGTTCCTCATGCACCGTACCCAGTAGATCTGAAGTCAGGACATGGATCGTCAATGATTTCGAAAGCTTGGTGAGCATAACCCTGCTGCGTGGCAGTAGTTGCCCATCCATCGCCAGAGTCCCGGTAAAATCTGACACTAAATGTTCAAGCCTAACCGAACCGAAACCCGGTATCCTAACCTGCAGCAAACTCAGACCCCATATAGAAGTAACCGATTTCTCATGGCGGAAATCAAAAAGGGCTTCCATACGACCACCGGAACGTAAGAAAGGTTTAAGATAACAGACCCGCAGTTCGCGTTACCGACGGCGGTGAAGCTCGCCATTAACCGTCCGCAACGTGGTTGCGGGCCAATAGCTTCTACCTTTGAGCGAGCTGACAAGCAATGGAGGAAGGTGTACTCATCGCCATCAAAAGCGGGCTTTCACTAATCGAGACATGCCTCCGCGACATCTTACGGGAAACGGAAACGGATCCTGATGCGGGTAACTGGCTCTTCAAAGAACGAAATTCAGACCTAGACAATCACGCAACGAACGAGTTAGCGCGCAACGCGAAGGATGTACTTGCAGAAATCGAGACACTACAACGCAATTTCGACATCGGTAAGGATACAGAATCACGCAGGTGGCGCATAGTCAACAACCTAAACCAAATCTGGTCAACACTAAGCGAGCTCTCCGAGGACAGACTGCAGGGCTACGGGCAAATGAAGCCCGAAGAGGCCAAACTGTTAGCGAAACATGTCGAAAGAATGGAAGCGATCAGGAAGAACATGGAAAAAATCGCCTCCACGACATCGAAGGCGAAGTCGTGATATGGTTTGAAGCTAGACATTCTATATCTAGCAATAGGGGCAGTTCTGGGTGCACTCCTGCGCTACAAGATCACTAGCGAGAACCTGTTCTTCAATAGTCTACCGGTATCTGTTCTGATCGCAAACGTCGTTGGGAGTCTCATCCTTGGAGTGAGCGCCACAACTATAACACGATTCGGATTTGATGCTCGCTTTACGTTATTGATCGGGATAGGTTTCTGCGGAGCCTTAACCACAATGTCATCATTCGCCTATGAGACCATGAACCTCCTCGATTTAGGAAGCCTCGCACTAGCTGGGCTCGACATCATTTTGAATGTTGGTGCCTCTATACTGGCTGTCTTTGCAGGGAGAGCCATCGTACTGATGATGATCGGAGCAAGGTAAGTTTGACAAACGAACTTCCACCTATGAAGAAGATGCTCAAACTCACCGTCAGAATCAGAAACAGAGATGAGTATGACGGTAAGCCGATCATCGATCTCCTACTCGCCCTATTCAAGGACCATGGAATAACCGGAACGACGGTCCTTCAGGGCATTCGAGGTTTCGGAATGCATGGCGTAGCACGAGTAGACGTTCTTGGCCTGTCCGTAAACCTTCCTGTCGTAATTGAAACCATTGACGAATACCAGAAAATCGAACCTCTGCTTAATGACGTGAAGCGAATCGTAGGAAGCAACGGGCTTGTTACGTTAGAGGAGGTGCGCGTATTTTGAGCCAGACAACCACACTCATCAAAGCTCTCGAATCATTATCTGACAAACTCGTTCAAATGAGCAACTTACTCTCCAAACTATCGAATGCCACTGAAACAAACGAAAACGAAACGAATCGTATTGCACATCAAATTACTCTTGTTGAGGAAACGGTTGACGTGGCGTTCGAGCAAATCGCTGCAGAAATCATGGAAGTGGAATTTCTAAACATAAACCCCGATTATCTTCTAGACGTCGCCAAACATTTCGATTGGATTTCAGACCTCATCGAAAGATGCGCGCTACTCTTCCCCTACATTCGCCACATCCGGGAAGACGAAGTGTTCGAACTTGTAACCACCGCCACATCAGAACTGAACCAGATTACAGTTGAATTCGTCGAATGCCTCAAGACAATGACAAATGATAGACAGAAAGTGACGGAACTCTGCGAAACCATCTCCGAACGCGAAAAAGTACTAGACGGCATCCGTGAACGCTTCAACTCATATGCAATCAGAAAAATGGGCGCGACCGACTACAGAATCTGGCTCAAAGACCTCTTCAGCTATCTGGATCAAATCGCCGACCTCTCAAGAGACGTCACCATAACCTTCCGCGTAATAGCCTCGAAACTCGAACGACAACGTCTACTCAACGTAAAAGCAGCCCAACCTGCAAAGTAGGAGGTACTTGCATGGTTTGTTTCTTCTGCGATAAGGAACAAGACGTAGTGTTCGCTGTGACCGCCAAGAAGGGCGGGGACCTGCCACTCTGCAAGTTCCATGCACAAATGCTCTACAAAGGATTGGCACAGTACAGTAGCGGCAAGTACCATGGAGAGAACCAGATAGTCTTCTTCTAACCACTAAAGGAGCCTGATGAAGACAACTTTGTCACCACAGATTGAAACCCCACGAAAACGCATTATCGACATTGAAGTGGAGAAGATTGCCCGTTATGTTAAGGATCGGCAGAACCAAGATGGGGGCTACACGTTTGCTCAGTGGACTGAATCATCAGCTCAGGACACATACTTTGCGTTAGCAATCCTGCAAATGCTCGGAACGATACCTGACCATCGTGAAGAAACAATCGAATTTCTGCAAGGACTCCAGAGTCCGGATGGTAGTTTTGATTCGATAAACGTGGCATATTACTGTGTAAGCTCTCTCTCTAGTTTGGGAGCAATACCTCTGCATTCTGTTAGTGACTTTGCCAGTTCGCTCAGAAGGTCACATGGCGGATTTGGCAATCTTGATGTTGACATGGAAACTTCCTCAGAGTTCGAAACAACCCATCTTGTTTTATCCATTCTCAAGTTGTCAGATGAGGTTGACTCGGACCGAGTTGTCCGCTTCATTCTTGGCCGCATGAACCCCGACGGGACGTTCGGAAGCGGAAGCGGCTACTCTAGCCTAGCGTCTGTCCATTTCGCAACCGCGTCACTAGCATTGCTAGGGTACAATGTTGATTCACTGGATCGAACCGCGAGATGGCTCCAGCACTGCGAGTTGCCAAGGGGAGGCTTCACAAGCGATCCTCGCGACACGTCGTATCTAGTGTTAGAAGACACGTACCACGGCCTGAACTCGCTGCATTACCTTGGTGTGAGGCCG
>DATIYC010000017.1:0-5083 GCA_035517955.1 Candidatus Acidiferrales bacterium
GAGATAGAGTTCATAGTTCCAATCCTCTCCGGGAATGCGTTTGAGGAAGTGTTTGGAGTTATGATATTTGGCAAGGCGGGGGAGCGAGGCAGAGAGGACGAAACCAACATGCGGGTCTTGAAAATGTACGCCGATCTAATCTATTCATTTGTTATCGAGAGATCCGTGGCTGTTACGCCAGCATTGGAGAAGGTCAGGACTATAACGCGAGATCGAAAACTTGATTCTGGGGTAATTTACATAGTCCACAATGACCCGCCGAAGGCTTTCGAGGTCTTCGCAGATTTGGTGTTTAGTGGTTGCGAGGGATTATGTATTACGCGTACTCATCCGCCTAAGATTCGAGACCAGTATAAGCTTGAGAAGACCCCGATCGTTTGGTTGACGAGCGAAGCCGCGGGTGATGAGCGGTCAGTAAGGTCGGGTCAGGACATCTCGATTATGATCGGCGACTTCCTAGAGAAGGCAAATAAGCCTGTGGTTTTGTTCGATGGTTTCGAATATCTTATACTCAATGATGGATTCAAGTATTTCATGAAATTACTTCAAATCATCAAGGACCGGGTTCAGCATAAGAACGGAATTCTGATAGCACCTTTCTCAGACCAAACCTTGGACCTGAGAGAACTTGCAACCCTCAAAGTGGAAACAACAGTCTTCACCGAGAAAACAAACGGCGCGAAGTAGGCGTGTTATTGCGAATCATCAGGAAAGAGAATACGGTGAGGAAAAGATAGCACAATTCGTGGAAACACGTCTCAAAGGACTGCGAACAGAAGACTCCGGCACCGAAAGGGAACAACGGGGTCGTTAAATGGATAGTGAAGCCTTCATCCGTGAGATGTTCAACAAGGATACAGCGCTCAGATATGTGGGCATAATTGATTCGGAGTTTCATATCGTAGCGTCTAAACAACGAGTGGGGAGTTCTTCGTTGACATCTGACGAAACTGACCGGGAGTTCATTTCTGCTATGCCGCCGGTGATCTGGGAAGCAGTTGAGAAAGTGAAACCGTTTCTTGGTCAGCTGGACTGGTTTGGGATACGCTACGAGAAAGTTCTCATACTCTTCTACTGTATCGGTGAGCTGATAGTCACGCTAAGCTTTGACCCCGGTGTGGTCACTCCATTCATGTCACGCATCAGAGAGAACATACAGAACCTTAGTGGCAAATACCTAACCTAAGTGATTCAGACTACTGAGGATCAGAATGTCTGAGATGGAAGGCCCAAGTTAACCGATTACGTGGTATACGGAGCAAGGCAGCTGCCTGATAGGCTATAGGATATTTTTTTCATGAAACGCGATTTAGTAGCGATTTTGGGTCTGGGCGTTATTTTTGCTGTTTTCTATGCGACAATTCAGTCGTGAGGATGGTGGCTTGTTGCCTCCACTGACGTATGAGTGTCGATTTTCCGCATCCTGATGGGCCGACGATTGCTACTAGCTCGTTTTCGTACGTCCTGAGGTTGACGTGATCGTACACCATTTTCGAATTAAAGTAACTATAGCCGAGGTCTCGACCCTCAAGCTCAAACTGAGTTTTCTCGCTGCGGAAGTCTTCCGAGATCGTCGCAGTCATAGGCCTCGTTATCTTTCGGTTTGATGGGTTCAGGCACATGCGGTTTAGCTTCTTATCTGACTATTAGAACGGAACAGTGCGCGTGGCTGATCACGCCTGACGAGACACTGCCAACTAGTAGTTTCTTGAAACCGGTTAATCCTCTCGTTCCGATCACGATTAGGTCAACGTTGCTCTTATCCCCCTGTTCAAGAATTGTTTCTACAACCGAGAACGAGTATTCTTGAGTTAGGCGAGTAGCTTTCACATTTTCCGCCTCGGCTAATCGGGTAACTTCATCCACGATCGAAATATATAGAAACGGAAGAAGAGTTTGAGGGAAACTCGTGAACATTAACCCAGACGAACCTAACGAAATACAGGTAGGGGTCTGATTGTGCGCCCCCCGCCGCCGGGAATTAATGAATCGAGGTGAGGCATGACTACGGGTTTGCTGCAACCACCGTTTTCGTTTTCAGGGTATGTTTTAGTCGATGTTGACTAGCTTTACGCTCTTTAGTTTGTCCTCTTTCTGAAATTCTCGTACCATCGTGCCGATTTTTTTTCCATCTCCTTCTAGCAGAAAGAGTTCTACGCAGTTGTTCTTGCTGATCTTATTGTGAATATGCGTCCGCACAATTTCCTCAAATTGATGCTTAAGCCTGGTTACGGGTGCTTCATCAGACTCATCATGGGTAACGAGCACAATGGCGTTCATGTGACCGGATAGCGTGTCCTTTTTCTTTGAATCCTCGATCAACAGCCTGACCGCGGCCCGTACCAGTTCGGACCTGCCTGTATAGCCTCCACTCTTCTGGATCTGATCCATTTCACTGATCATGGCCTCAGGAATCGATAGGCTTACGATGGTCATTGCCTGCGCCTGGGCGTTAATGATTGCTGAAATCGTTTGGTAGAAAGTTATTAACGTATTCGGTGGCTGCGACCCTCGTTAACTTTCGCGGCAACAATTCTGATGACTTGTTAGATAGAGATGTCGGGCTGGCCAATTTGGCTTCAAAATTGGTTGACGCGTTCAGATGGAGGAGGCAGGGCAGCCGTTTGACGAGCCTTGATTGGGTTGATTTTTGGTTGAAGGAATCTGACGAGCACGTATAGAACGAAAACGATAGTCGTTATGAAGAAACTCACTGGGTACGGTTCGTAAAACGCCACGGTGAGCCCTAACCAAGTCGCCATTAGAGAGATAATTACTGACAACACCACCGCTCGCCAAGGTCGCTTCGCAAGTCGCTGGGCAATCGCGGCCGGCGTCACCATCAAGGAGAAAATCAGTAGTACCCCAACTACTTGAACCGCAATCGACGTGGCTAGCGCGACCAAGAGCATGAAGACTATGCCAAGCATATGCATGTGCAGTCCCTTGGCTTCCGCAACGTCTTCGTCAAGGGACGCGAACAAGAGAGGGCGATACACGAAAGCGACGGCACACAAAATAACTAAAGCGGCAACGGCCGTTACTAGGACGTCGACTGCGCTGATGCCAAGTATTTCACCGAAGAGTATTGAATATGCTTCGGTCGCATACCCAGTATATAGACTGATGAATAACACTCCGAGGCCTAGCATGAATGCGAGAACAGTACCGATCTGGACATCACGATTTGAGGCACGTGGGCCTAGTACCGTCATTCCGATTCCGCCTATGCTGGTGAATGCCAATAGACCAATCACCGGGCTTATTCCAAGAACTACAGCACCTGCTGCCCCGGCGAATCCGATGTGGGAGAGCGCGTGTGCTGCGAAGGAGGAACGGCGTAATACCACAAAGTAGCCGACTATCCCGGCAACGATTGCGACGAGCGTTCCGGCTTCAAAAGCGTGCTGCATGAATTGGTATTGGAACATTTGTTCCAATTGGATCAATAGGTTCACGATGAAGTTCATTGTCACTCATCGCCGTGGTGGTCTTCGATTCCGATTATCGCTACGTTTCCTCTCGAGTCACGCATAACTTCAACATGCGTCTCGTACAGATCTGAAAGTTGTTCTGAGGTTAGGACTTCCTTGGGTGTTCCAGTTGCTACTTTGCCGTTTGCGATGTAAACGACCTTATCTAGATACGGTAGTATCGGATTGATGTCATGGGCGACAAGCAATGCGGTCACGTTTCGTGATCGGACGACTCTGTCGACGAGTTGAACTAGTTCCTGCGCCCGACGGATATCGAGACTTGATAATGGCTCGTCGAGTAACAGTATATCGGGGTCGCTCACTAGGGCTTCGGCTAGGAATATTCGCTGTAATTCGCCTCCCGACAATGCGTTGAGCGATTTTGGCGCAAGTTCCGCCGCTCCCACCGCTTGTAGTGCGACGCGGGCCGCCTGCCGTCCAACCTTTGCGGATAGGTGGAACCCCCATTGGAAGCCGCAGTATGCGAGGTGCACTAGCTCTAGGCATTCGACAGTTGTTTCGCTGTCAATTACGTGTCGCTGCGGGACGTAACCAATGCGGGGATTTCCCCGCTTAGGGGTTTCATTGAAGATTTTGATTGTGCCGCTGATCGGTTGCTGTAGTCCAAGCAGCAACCGGAACAGCGTTGTCTTACCGGCCCCGTTCGGGCCTATGACTGCCACGAGCTCGCCGCGATCAAGACTGAAACTTGCGCCGCGCCAGACGACTTTGTCCGGATATCCTGCGACTATGTTTTCGCCAGTTATGACTGCCGGTTGGACTGTAGCGGTGACAGGCACGGGATTAGCCGTTTTCATTTCTTGTCGTCATTGTCCTAGTGCTTGTGCGTTCAATGCATTCTGGAGTGCTATCAGCTCCGCGTTCATCCAGACTTGGAAAGAAACGTCGGAGGGTTGAATGGTTTCCGTGACCGCAACGATGGGAATGTTGTTCGAAGCAGCCAAGGCCTTTATGCTTTGAGTGAGCGGCGTCACTGTTTGGGCGTTGTAGACCAATACTTTCACGGTGCCATTCTGAAGAAGCTGCTGGAACTGCACAACACTCTGAGCGGGCGGATCGTTCCCTTCAGCAACCGCATCCATAAACGCAGGTGGAGAGACAACGTCGAGCCCGGCGGCGTTGGCTAAGTAGACGAAAATGCTCTCGGTCGATGCTACCTTGGTGCCTGCGAATTGTGCCCGGATCTCACTAATTCGAGCATTGTATACCCCGAGTGAAGCATTCAGCGCAGTATACTGTTGCGCAAAGTATGCTGTGTCGGCTGGGTCGATGGAGATTAGGTCGTTATACATCGCTTTCACCGTATCGTTCACGTAGTTTGGGCTGTACCAGACGTGCGGGTTGTCTCCCTCTTTCTTGCCGAGAAGATTGGCGACGTTCAGGACCACCTGATTGGGAGTGTTGCTGGCCGCGATCATTTTCAGAGCCCAATCGTCGTATCCGGCACCGTTGACAATTACGAATTTCGCGTTTGCGATTGCTGCTGCATCTTGACTGTTGCCTTCGTATTCGTGTGGGTCAGCGTTAGGGTCGGTAACTATGCTCAGCACTTGAGTGCGTGAGCCTCCAAGTTGCGATACTAAACT
>DATIYC010000018.1:0-7988 GCA_035517955.1 Candidatus Acidiferrales bacterium
ACATATGACTAGACGAATTTGAAACTTGCACCGTTGGAATTCAATTGTCCCTTTAGTACGGTGATTGGGATTCTGAATCTCTACGTGAGCCGTTCTTGCGCATTCATACTTCTGCGAGCGTGAATTTGCACGGACATTCTCAGCGTAACTTGAGTGCCTATGCATATGCAGACATATGGCCCATCAAACCTGACAGTTATTCCATGGGATACTTTAGCTTCCACTGGCGACGAATTGTGTCCATTGTCTTCATTATCGACAGCGTCTCGTCCAGAGGCATAGTGTCACTCTCGGTTTTGCCTTCGCTAAGACAACGTGCGACCTCATCAGCCTCATAATTGTACCCGTTGCCTTGGAAGGGGATATGCATCACCTCGTCTTTTCCGTTGACGGCTAGCGTTAGCGTCTCGGGTTTCCACCATGGTGCGTGTATGTGAATTCGTCCCTTAGTACCAAGTAAATGTGCAGCCTGTGGGGTCTCAGTTGTGATGGCTGAGGCGATTATTGCTATTTTTCCGCCCTCGTATCCGAGTATGGCGGCTGATTGTTCATCAACGCCTTTGTGTAGGTGTGCGATGCCTGTGATTTGATTTGGAATCCCGAAGATTTGGTGCGAGAATGAGATGGGGTAGACGCCTACATCAAGTAACCCGCCACCGCCGAAGTTCGGGTTGAATACCCAGAAATCCTGATTCTCAGATCTGTATCCAAAATCTGCCATCAACATTCTAACTTCACCAATTATCTTTGCGGCGATGATTTCGCGCAACCTTGTCATGAGTGGGAAGAAACGCGTCCACATCGCCTCCATCAAGAATAACTTTCGTTCTCGCGCGACCCGGATCATTTCCATTGTCTCGTTCACATTTATGGCGAATGGTTTCTCGCAGAGTACCGCTTTCCCCGCCTGTAGACACATCAGTGTATTCTCCTTGTGCAAGTTGTGTGGTGTCGAAACGTAGATTACATCAACATCGGGATCTTGCGTCAGGCTTTGATAGTTGCTATGCCTCTTCGGCACGTGGAAGGAGTCACCGAAGGCGTCCGCAGTTTTCCTAGTTCGTGATGCGATCGCGACCAACTCTGCGTCGGAGAGCATGCTTAACCCTGACGCAAACTTCTTGGCGATATCGCCCGTGCCTATAATGCCCCACCTAATCTTCTCAGTCACCCGGTCTTCCTCCGCCACTATTCGATCCAGGGGCGAATCTAAGACTTTCCGAAGCGCGCACTACTTGAGTTTCTTGTTCTCCTCGGGGGCGTTGTTGCAGTTAAGGCCTGGGCAGGACTGCCAAAGTTCCTATTGATTCAAGTTTCGCTGTTTTCCGTTGGGTGTGTCATACGTGCTGTGTACTCACAGGCTATGTAGTCCAGGGCCGAAGTACCTTGCACAAATTTGGGACCGTTCTGCCATGAGAGAGTTTATTGGTTTTCTAAGTTCCTTACCGGAGCTTGAGGGCGAATTTTCGGGTTCACAGAAACTGAAATCGTTACATTTACCACTCTATCAAATGGATGATCCACGCTGATCCCGCAACCTTTCAAGCGCTGTCCCGAATGCTGACAAAGAATCGGACACATGAACGGCTGCATATACAATCGCGAGAAGTAGCTTGCTACTGTCCACTTGGAGAGAATCGGAGCACCCCAAAGCGCCAGAAGACACGATAACCTCCTTACTTGATTTGCGTCCGCACAAAATTGAAAAAGTGATCGTGAGATTAGAAGGTTAATGACAACAATCTCTTCGTTGAGCTGCGTACCGAAACCTGTAGTGGAATGGGTAGATTCCGTAGCAAGACTCACAAAGCCGCGTAACATCGCATGGTTTAGCGGGAGCGAGCAAGAATTTCAGTCTCTGATTGACGAAATGCTCGTCGACGGCACTCTGATCAAGCTTAACAAGGAAAAATATCCTAACTGCTACTTACACAGAAGCAATCCGAATGATGTAGCTCGCAGCGAAGAATCAACTTTCATCTGCACCGAGAAAGAAGAAGATGTAGGCCCTACGAATAACTGGATGTCGGCAAATGAAGCCCACTCGAAGTTGTTAGGCCTCCTCGACGGATGCATGATTGGGCGGACAATGTACGTGATTCCATACTTGCTCGGGCCGGTAAATTCCCCTTACGCTCAGGTAGGCATTGAGGTAACAGACAGCCCCTATGTCGTTGTCAACATGAGAATGATGACCAAGGTTGGCCCGGACGCAGTTCAACAATTGAAAGTGAAAAAATTCGTTAAGGGTATACACTCAGTTGGTACATTGGATCCCAAGAACAGATACATATGCCATTTTCCCGATGAAAAACTGATAATGAGTATAAACTCCAACTACGGCGGCAACGCCCTTCTCAGCAAGAAATGCCATTCACTCAGACTGGCAAGCGCAATGGCGAGTCACGAGGGATGGTTGGCAGAGCATATGCTAGTTATCGGAGTGGAAGAACCCGATGGCAAAATGACATACGTCGCCGGAGCCTTCCCAAGTGCCAGCGGCAAGACAAATCTTGCCATGCTAAAGCCACCAGAATTTATGAAAGGCTGGAACGTCTGGGCAATAAGCGACGACATAGCCTGGATCCACCTAGACGCTGAAGGAAGATTCACGGCGATTAATCCTGAAAGCGGGCTCTTCGCTGTCGCACCCAACATCAGCACAAAAACCAACCCGAGAATAATGGACGTTGTAAAGAAGAACACGATCTTCACCAACGTCGCATTGTCGTCGGATAGGACCCCATGGTGGGAGGGGCTTGGCGAACACCCGCGTAAATTATGGGATTGGCAGGGAAAGGTGTGGATTGCTGGAAGATCCCCTGGAGGAGCCGCGCACCCAAACTCGAGGTTTACAACCTCAATCCACCAATACTCATTCCTATCTGACGAATACGACAACCCCAATGGAGTCCCGATCAACGCCATACTTTTCGGTGGACGAAGGTCAGAGCTTCTTCCATTGGTTTACGAGTCCTTAAGCTGGGAACACGGCGTTCTAATGGGAGCGATGCTTAGGGTTGAGACCACTGCCGCAGCCACGGGAGAAGTCGGAATTCTTCGTCATGATCCTATGGCAATGAAACCATTTTGCGGCTATCACATTGCAGACTACTTCAAGCACTGGCTATCTTTCCGAAAAAGAAGTGAGAAACTCCCTAGAATATTCCAAATAAACCCATTCAGAATCGGTCCCGATGGAAGGTTCCTCTGGCCCGGATATAGTTACAACCTCGTAATTCTCAAGTGGATTATTGAACGATGTAGAGGTCAGGCCGATGCGATTGAGACGCCTGTCGGATACGTCCCAACAACTTCCTCACTAAAACTCGACGGCATGAATATGGAAGATAGCGCAATCAATGAATTGCTGCAAGTGGATCGCAAAGCATGGATGAACGAACTAGAATCATCTTCCCTATTCTTCAAGAGCCTCGGAGAGAAATTCCCTATCGAGTTACATGAAGAACTGTCAAACCTGATGAGTAGGCTGCGAAATTCATGAGAGCCCACGATCTCGAGACCACTGGCAAAGTCATATTTGCATTCTGCCCATCCACATAACAAAATCACCAAAATTTTCGGCATGTCGTTTTTTCAGGGTCAGGTAGCGTTTTTCTAAAATGATGACGAATCCGTAAAAAGCCCACTATGTACGTGACGAGGAAACGTTATCTAAACGCAGAAGTCCGATCGAAATCATTGCATGTATGCTATCAACGACGATTATGGGCACCTCGAAGACTCATATCATGTATCGAGCACTCTTTCTCATCGCTAATTACAACGATATCTGAGGTTACTTCAGGAGAAGAACCTGATCAACGTATCAAGTAGTGCACAAGGATGCAAGACAACGTACCGAACAGCAGACAGTGGTATAACTTTGCTTAAGGGATATGCGCATTTGTCGGATATTTGTGGACCAGAGATACTAGAACAAAAGAACCTGGCTCATAATCTCTCGACCCGGTGGTGCTCTCAGCAACTTGCCGCCTAATCTCATCGTCATCACTAACCCTATACAAGTTCGACGTAGCAGGTTATCCAGAACACTTCACAGCCAAGTGGAGATTTGCTCAAGTTGCTTTCGCTTTATGTCCGGCACTGTTAGGTTTTCAGGCGGATATCCTACGGGAATGAGAACGAAGGGTCGTTCGTTGAGCGGGCGGCTGAGAATTTCCTGCAAGAAACGCATCGGACTCGGCGTGTGCGTCAACGAAACCAGCCCAGCATTGTGAATGGCGACCAGAAGCAACCCAACAGCTAATCCCACCGACTCGTTCACGTAGTAATTCTTCCGAAGCTGCTTTCCAGCCTTCTCATATTCGACTGAGAAGACAGCGATAAGCGCTGGAGCCACCTCAAGAAACTCCTTATGCCAATCCGTTCCAAGAACCGAGAGATCGTCCAACCATTCCTGCGGCATCCGTCGCTCATAGCTTTCTTTCTCCTCTTTCTCCGCCGCCACCCGGATCCTGTGCTTCAGCTCCTTATCCGTTACAATTACGAAATGCCACGGTTGCTTGTTCGCTCCAGATGGAGCCGTTCCAGCAGTTCGGATAAGCGTCTCCAAGAGTTCTCTTGAGACTGGTTCGGGGGAGAACTTTCTCACCGAACGCCTACGATTACATAGCTTGAAGAACTCGTTGGCACGCTTAAGCTGCTCCTCAGAGCTAAATTTGAGGTAGTCATAGGAAATGAAATTCGCCACCATCACGATCACAGTATCAGACTAGGAGTCTTTGACTTGCCATAATTAATCTTCAGACTTCTCAACCCGGATTTCGACAAAGGGTCAGATGGAACACTATAGATCGAACCAGTTTCACCTGCCCCTGACTCTTAACCTGACTGCAACCTTCGTTTCTATCTGGTTGCTTGTCGACGCAAGAAACTGTGAATCGTTTTGAACTGTCCAGACTGTTCTATGGGGTTAAACCTCTACTCCTTGGAATACAAATGGCGAGCCGAAATAACGGAACCAAGAGCTTGGTACAGCTGTCCCAGGGGTCATCAACTCTGGATGAGGAACGGCGAGGAACTAGTATGGCACGCACCGCTAGCGGAGATTACAACCCATGAAAGCGCGGCTACCTGCTCAAGTGAACCGTCACGTTTACGACGACGCTGAGAGCAGGAATAGCTGCGAGGAAAGTAGTTACTTGGCTACATAGGTTTTCAGAGATTTGAGTTCACTTTCTAATCGATGCAAGTCTCCGTCCACAGTGTCTGGGAGAAGTTCCTTCGCCTTTCCCAAGATGGCTTCGAGGTCTTTCGAATACTGGGTTATTGCTATGGTTAGTAATGCCGCATGCTTCTTCGCTTCCTCCTTCGCCTTAGTACCTTGAATCGCTAACACTTGCTCGATCTGTTTCATCGTGCTGTTGAAGGATAGGTTCTGTTTCATAGCGTTGCTCATGGAGCCAGCGCTGGCGGAGGCTTCGTGCAGGTGTTCCAACATGTGCCGATAGTGACTCATTACCCGAGCCAGAAGCTCATGATCCTTTACAATATCTTCTACTGGCATGGTTTATGATAATACTCAATCAGAAATATGATTTGCGATTGTCGTCAGATTGGCACAGCTACAGGTGTGAATTGTTGAGAGTTTGCTCTATAGATGAACCGACGAGCGTTTCCGACTACTCTACTCAGGAGGAATGGTCTTGATGAGCAGTCCCAGGTCCAAGGCTTCTGTCTTTAATCGGTATGCCTTAGCGATGTAGTAGATGACGAATCCAAGTATGAAGATTCCAGCAACCATTGAGTACGAGGCTACGTCCAGTGGTCCCATTACCGAATTTGTAAGCGCGTAGTATGAGCCGTATAGGCTGGAGATGAGAGCGATAACGCCTAGGATACTTATCAGTGGTACTCCTGCCAGCCTAGTTTTGACCATTGCGGGGCTCGACTCGAAGATTTCCTTTCTCCTAAATGGAAATACTATTGCCGCTGTCGACACAATCGCGTAAACGAGAAGGACCATTGCGGCCGTGTTTAGGAAGTAGTTGAAGATTCCTGTGAAGGTGGCCACGCCTAATCCTATGATTCCGATTATTCCAACGGTAATGGTGGCCCATGTCGGTGCTTGGAATCTCTCGCTAACATTGGACAAGGCGCGAGGCATTACCCGGTCGAAGGACCATGAAAAGAGTATCCTAGTTGCGCAGAGCGCGGTCGCGAGATTTGCGGCGGTCCATGCCGCGACGTAGCTCAACAACAGAAGCCAAATCAGAACAGGGTTGTTTGTTAGGAGCGGCGTGATGAAGGATAACCATGGGTAGCTCGGTATTGTGTACTTGTTTGGATAGTTTGTTGCAAGCCAGTTTATCGCTGAGGCCCAGTCTTTGCCAGTTACTGCCCATGATAGCTCACCAACGACCCAGTAGAAGAGCCACAGGAAAGCAACACCCACCAATATGCCGACTATCATGCTCTTGGATGCACGCTTGATTTCGCCGCCAACGTATGAGGGCCATATGAACCCGTTGTATATCCACCCCGCGAAGGCCAACGCTGAGAGGCTTGCATAGAGGCTCGGTGTTGATGGAGTCCACCCTAAGCCTTTGGCTGTGGTGACTATTTGGTCATAGGTTTGGTATTGACCCATCTTCGCGTTCCATGTTGCAACAAAAGCTTCTCTCGTAGTCCCGAGGAGTAGGCCTAAGGTTATCACAGCTCCTAGGATTGAGAGTCCCATGAAAATCCAAGTGATCTTAGTAGCAGTTGTTACTCGCGTCATGACTGCTGCTATTGTTAGAACGATGATAACGACCCCGATGACAAACGTGTTCATTGGAGCCGATACGGCGGTAGATAGGGCGAGTAAGGAGGAGCTATTGAATAGAACTCCCGCAACAGAAAAGATGGGTGCTATCGAGGTGCTTACCATATACATTATGTCTATGCCCAAAATTAGCAAGAAGACCATCCCTACAACGAAACTCGCCATGAAACCGATGTCCGGCCGCAAAATCCTACTCGTATAGATGTAGTCTCCTCCAGACCTCGGCATCGCTGCCCCTAAGAATCCATAGACTAGGGCGACCGGGATTACCATCACGAGACCAAAAGTTACTATCCAGAACGGGGAACTTCCAGGGAAGGTGAGGTCGGGCCACGAGAACAACCACAGGAAGTTCATTTGCAAACTTGCTCCAGCAACCGAAATCATGAACACATCCCGGACGCTTAGCCCTCTTACAATCCCCGTCGCTTCACGTACGAAGGTGGCGCGCTTAGCCAAACGATATCCCTCTAAAATCGAACCTTACGCGGGAAAGATCGTTCCTATCACGGATATTAGCTTTGGCATTAGTCATAAAGCGCATTGCTGCAGAAGCATACGACCATGGGCACATCTTAGTCCGTAAACTACGAATTCGTCCCCGTGATTATAATTCTGCATAAGCTTGTCCGTATATCCTCCACGCAATTGCCCTATTGCAGCTCCTTCAGCGTCCGTTGCCGGATTTTTAGTTATGAAAATGGTTTCATAGCAGTTAGACTATTAATCATAATTAATCGGTGGCACAAGTGGAGCTTCTTGAAGATACGTGCCAACGCGCAACACGTTACCTCAAAGGCATTGAGCAGCGGAAGGTTGCTCCAACGCAAGATGCCGTGTCAGAGCTTGCGAGGTTGCGAATTAATTTGCCAGACAACCCAACCGACCCTAACGAAGTGATTGCCGAACTTGACGACATCGTCTCGCCGGCAACTATGGCGATGACTGGGCCAAGGTTTTTCGGCTTCGTCATTGGAGGCGCTCTTCCTGCGGCCTTAGCAGCGAACTGGCTAGCTGGAACTTGGGATCAGAACTCTGCCCTCTACGACGTGACTCCAGGAACGGCTCGACTCGAAGAGATTGCGTTGCGTTGGCTTCTCGACATCTTCAAGTTACCATCGAATTCTGGCGGCGCTTTCGTCACTGGCGACACGCTAGCTAACTTCTCCGCCCTAGCGGCTGCGAGGCACGCAGTTCT
>DATIYC010000019.1:0-7407 GCA_035517955.1 Candidatus Acidiferrales bacterium
ACGGTTGAGATGGATGCGGCAATAATGAATGGTAAGGACCTTTCTGCAGGAGCAGTCGCCTTGCTTCACAAAACAAAAAATCCCGTTCAACTCGCAAGGTTGGTCATGGAAAACACGTCCCACGTTTTGCTCGCAGGAGCATCTGCCGAGAAACTAGCAAAAACGTTCCACCTTCCCACAACCAATCCTGTCACTGCAAGGAGAAAGCGAATGCTGCGTGAGGCAAAGAGTAATCCTAACAGCATGAGGACAATGGTCGGAACGAAGAATAATGAACTTCTACGAAAACATCCAGAACTTCTTGGGCACGACACTGTAGGTGCAGTCGCCCTTGACGAAAAGGGGAATTTTGCAGCCGCTGCATCGACTGGTGGTACGCTCATGAAACTGCCCGGGCGTATCGGTGACACGCCGTTGATTGGTTCAGGGCTTTACTCGGACAATTCCTGTGGGGCGGCAACTGTTACGGGGGTGGGAGAGGTGGCAATCAAACTAGCCCTCTCTCGAACCGTTTGCATGATGATGGAGCAAGGATTTCCAGCATTTAGAGCCGCAGCAGCATCGGTAAGAATCGCGACGCGACGGATGAACGGTCCAGCGGGAATCATAGCGATTGACCCTCATGGCCGGCTTGCTGCAGTTCAGAACACTGCTTACATGCCCTGGGCTTTCTGGTCAAAGCCCATGAAGCGAGTTGAGGCACGGGCACGTGGAAGACCAGTTGCACGCTTAAGATAGGGATAACGCTGTTTTCTTTGATTTTGCGCGAAAAATATTTGTGATTTTTTGAAATCGGCCAAAAGTTTTAAAGGCACGCGTCCGGCGCCTAAACGAGCTTAGATTTAAGGTCCTTCTCTTGAGTGAAGATGATAACTGGAATAACGGCGAAGAGGATGACTGGACCGATGATGAATGGGGCGAGGATGAAGGCTGGGGCGAAGACGAGGAGTGGTAAACTCACTCTAAGCTTGATCTCTTAATTAGGACGACTCGTAACGTTTCCCAAGGGGGCAGAATAATTGTTACGTGTAGCCACGCTGGATAAGGAGCATTGCAAGCCAGACGATTGTGGCATACCCTGCTATCGATTCTGCCCTGAAGTCCTAAACAGGCGCTATGCAATCAAGTTCATTGCGGGTCAAAAGAAGCCGATAATAGACGAGGACCTCTGTACGGGATGCGGAATATGCATCAAGAAATGCCCGTTTGATGCGATAAGCATCGTTAAACTTCCACAGGAACTTGAAGGCGAATGCATTCACGCCTTTGGAGTAAACGAGTTCAAACTCTTCAGGCTTCCAATTCCACGCCCAGGCGTGCTCATCGGACTCGTAGGAAGAAATGGGACGGGCAAAAGCACGGCACTACGAATATTGGGCGGCGAACTTCAACCCAACTTTGGGTCGCTGGAAACCAAGACAGATTGGGATACGGTGCTCACAAGATATCGGGGGACGTTACTGCACGAGTATTTCAGCAAGATTTCTGACCACCAGCTTAAGGTAGTTCATAAACCCCAACACGTAGACAAACTCGGAGAAGTTCTGAAAGGAAAGATTGGAAGTCTACTAAAGAAAGTTAACGAACGAGGAAAACTCGCTGAGCTAATTGAAGACCTTGAGCTGAAACCATTGATGGACCGAGATGCCAAGGTCCTAAGTGGTGGCGAACTTCAACGAGTCGCTATTGCGGCAGCGATCTCTAGGCAAGCCGACGTTTACATTTTCGACGAGCCTTCAAGCTACCTGGATGTTTACCAGCGAATTCGTGCCGCGAGGATCATAAGGAAACTTGTTGGCGATGGGAAATCTGTACTAGTGGCTGAACACGACCTTGCAATGCTCGATTACTTGTCTGATGAAGTCTATTTGGTCTACGGCCAAGCGGGTTCATACGGCGTAGTCTCACACGTCCACCCTACCCGAGGAGGCATCAACGACTACCTAATTGGATTCTTACCAGATGAAAACATGCGTTTCAGAGATGAACCGATTCGATTCCACGTACGACCACCAAGAACAGTTGATTTCGAGGCGCAAGGCAGAGTTGAATGGCCGAAGATTACTAAGACCATTGGCAACTTTCATGTCACAGTTGACGCCGGGCACGTTACTGCTGGAGAGATCATTGGCGTGCTGGGGCCCAACGGAATAGGCAAGACTACGTTCATCAAGGAACTGTTGGCTTATTACGAGAAAACCAGCCTGAACCAGTTACAAGTAAGTTACAAACCACAATACATCTCAACCGCTTTTGAGGGAACAGTTCAGGATTTGCTGACTACGGTGGTTGAGGATTTTTCTGCCACCCTATTCACTGAGGAACTAGTACGTCCCCTCTCTATCACGAAATTGCTCGACAGAAAAATTACTGAATTGAGCGGGGGAGAACTTCAAAGAGTTGCCATCACTGCCTGCTTAGGAAAGGCTGCTCAGGTCTACATGCTTGATGAACCGAGTGCATTCCTTGATGTAGAAGAACGGTTGAACGTAGCAAAAGCGGTTAGACATTTGATTGATGCAAAGCAGGCTTATGCGTTTGTGGTGGAACATGATATTGTTACTCAAGATTTCTTAGCAGATCGGATCATGGTCTTCAACGGAACCCCTAGCATTGAAGGACACAGTTCCAACCCGATGGCGTTACGCGATGCCATGAACGAATTTCTTTCAGACATGGGTATCACGTTTAGGCGCGATCCAGACACGAAACGGCCAAGGATTAACAAGCTTGATAGTAAACTCGACAAGGAGCAAAAGAATTCCGGCGAATTCTACTACGTAGCCATCAATGATTGAGCTAGCACAGGTTTAACTAGCACGCCCCCAAGGTAGCCGCTCGGAGAAAACTCCAAGTGACAACGAATTACTGCTTGGAATGCGGCGGAGTTCTTACGTACGACAGTGTACTCAAACAATATGCTTGCAGGAGTTGTGGGTTAACCGTTAGCGCCCAACAACTGATGGAAGGACGCATCAAAATGCGTGAACGCGAATCACCAGATGAACAACGTAGACGCAAGCAAAACGAGTACCTGAAATGGTGGCTCTCAAAGAAAGCCGATTAATAACACATCCAAGCTTCAGTTTCCCGAATTACCATTAGTTAATTTGCTACACTCGATTCGTTACGAGTCGAGTGCAAGAAAAGTTGCCCTGTATCGTGGAAATTCTTTCAATAGGTAACGAGCTCTTACTTGGAAACACTGTAAACACAAATGCTTCGTGGATTGCCACGCAAGTTACTACGGTGGGGGGTAGCGTTAGCAGAATAACGACCGTCGGTGACAACCTCGGCGAGATTGGGCGAGCAATCAAGGAAACATTGCGTCGCAAGCCTGACGTGCTCATTACGACGGGTGGAGTCGGACCTACGTTTGATGATATGACGTTAAAGGGTGTAGCAAAAGCACTGGGTTTGAGGATCAAGTTGAGCAAAACTGCGGTCGGTATGATTCAGCAACACTATGAGCAAAGATTCCGCAAACGAATAATAAAGCTAAGCAAGCCGAGATTGAAGATGGCTCAAATACCGGCAGGGTCCACACCCGTACTCAACCCTGTTGGAACCGCACCAGCCGTAAAATTGACGCTGGGATCAACTCAAATTTTCTGTCTGCCCGGAGTTCCATCAGAAGCTAAAGCGATCTTTCTTGATACTGTGTCTAAGGTTATTCGCGCAAAAGCCGGTGGTAATACGTTTACCGAAAAATGGCTTAGGGTATCTGGTGTGATGGAGTCAGCGATTGCTCCAATCATCGACCAAGTCATGCGTCAGTATCCTGGTGTTTACATTAAGTCTCATCCGCGCGGGTTTGAGACGAAGGGCCGGTCCAGGATCGAACTTCACTTCTCCACCTTCTCAAAGACACCGGAAAAGGCCGAGGCGATTGTTCGGCGAGCTGCCGAAGGCATTAGCAAGGAGCTTAGGGGTAAGGGTGCGAACGTTACTCCAATGAGTTAGCGCTACAGACTAAAGTTTGACGAACCGGTCAATTTGTTGCGCGAGCACGTCGATGCTGTCTCGCCAGAATTGTGGTTTACGAATATCAATGTCGAATCTTTCGGCTAATTCCGCGGGATTAGCCTCTCCAGTGCTGGAGAGCAATGCTTCATAGTCTTTCACGAAGGGTTGGCCCCGCTTTCTGTAAAGCGAGTAAAGTCCTGTACCGAAAAGTAAGCCGAACGCGTATGGGTAGTTGTAGAATGAAAAGCTTGGAATGTAATAGTGCACCTTCCAAGCCCACATGTACTTATTCAAGTAACGCTCGTCCAAGCCGTCTCCGTACGTAGCCTTCTGGCTTCTGAGCATGATTTCGCAAAAATCATCAGCCGATAATTCCGATTGCGCTCTTCTCTCGCAGACCTCCTTTTCGAACATGAAACGCGACGTTATGTCAACAATAACCTGTGTCGAGCTCGAGAGAGAGGTTTCTAGGATTGCGAGTTCTTCCTCAGTCGTGGTCGCTTGACTTAGAGCTGCATTGGAGATTATCGTCTCGTTCATTATTGATGCCGTCTCAGCTAGGGTCATTGGGGTTCCTGTCTGCAAGATCTTTTTGCCAACCAAACATTCGTTGTGAAATGCATGTCCCAATTCGTGAGCTACCGTTGAAACTTGGTCCAGGGATCCGTCGAAGTTGCAGAGGATCCTTGATTCGTCAACGCCGGGTACATCCATGCAGAATGCGCCGCCACGTTTGCCGTTTCGAGGTTCGGCATCGATCCAACGATGATCGAACGCTCTTTGCGCTAATTTCTCTAACCTTTCATCGAAACGATGAAACTGTGCTAGAATGAATTTCATGGCGTCCGGCCATGAATAACGCCGTTCATTCTTGCCAACCGCGGCAAATAGATCCCACCAAGGAAGCTTCTCGGTTCCTAATTTCTTGGCTTTGGCCTTGAGGTATCGTCGGAAGGTGGGGAACGACTCCTTCATGACTGAGAGTAATGTATCCAGCGTCTCTCGGTCGATTCTAGAAGTGTCAAGTGAAGCGTGGAGCGAATCTATGCGACCACGCTTCTTGTCTATGACGATTTTGCTTCCCTTTATCCCATTCAGTGCTGCCGCCAACGACTCGCGAACACTTTCCCAAGCCGACATCTCAGCCTCGTAAGCTCGCCGGCGAACATCGGGGTTAGGGTGGTGGTTAAGGTTCTGTAGGGTGGTGATTGGCATGCTTTGGGACTTGCCGTTCAACTCGAAATTGACCGTGATCTGAGAGCTGATAGTGCCCTGGAGTTTGCTCCAAGCGGTCGAGCCGCTCAGTTCTAACTCTGCAGCTAGTGCCTCCTCAGGTTCACTCATCAAGTATCGACTTTGCTCAACCGTTTCGCGGAGGTAGAAGGCGTGATCCTTTATCGTCCCTGGAACGGTCAACAACGGATCCAAAGAATCCTTAGCGAGTCCGATCCACCCTCGGAAGCGAGTTTCTTGTTGATGGAATCGGACGCCAATCATATCCAACTCCGATTCGAGGCGTTTTGCGGTCGAATTGTAGGAATCGGTTGATACGAAGGAGGATACGTACGCGTTCATCGTGGCGTACAGGCGCAGCGATGCATTCGTACGATCCAGGTAACCTTCCACTATGGGCCGTACTTGCGAGCCGGCTAGACCTGAGGGACTCACAGTTCTGGAAACTTTGTTTTTGTCAAGAAAAGCGTCTAGTGCTTCAAGTTGCGTTTTCAATTCTACGAAGGATTTTCGGAGTTCATCTGACTCTAGGCCTGGGTAAACGTTGGATAGGTCCCATCGAGGAAGATTTGAACTCGACAACACAGCCGCACTCTTTCAATCGGACCTGCAGAACGAGTATTAAAACAGAAGTCTCTCAAAGCCTCGGATACCTTAGATACCGTGTTCAGCTTAATCCTGGCGTGCTTCAAATGGCTAACACAGTCTTCGTTGTAGGAATGGCCGGCTCTGGTAAATCAGCACTGACAGCGGTTTATTCTGAATGGCTGAAAGATCGTGACCAGGACGTGATCGTGGCTAATCTCGACCCAGGTGTAATCTCACTGCCGTATAACCCAGACATTGATGCTCGTCAATATGTTGACATTGAGAAATTGATGCTTGATTACAGACTGGGGCCGAACGGTGCACTTCTGATGGCTTCAGACCTGTTAGCAGATCATGTAGAGGACATTAGATCTGAGATTGAGGCAGCAAACCCAGACCTGTTACTCGTTGATACACCTGGACAAATTGAGTTATTCGCATTTAGGGAAAGTGGTCGGTTCATTGCGACACAACTGGGCGAGGATAACCAGGCGGTTGTCTACCTCATGGACGCACCGTTCAGCCGTTCGCCCCTCAACTTTGTCTCTAACCTGTACTTAGCGGCCTCGGTATACACTAGGATAGTTCAACCCCAAGTCTACGCAATCAGCAAGACCGATCTGGTTGACGAAGAGGATGTGGATCGGATAATTTCTTGGACTAACGACCGTGACACCTTCGATCAGTCAGTTACCGGTTCCCCAGACCAGAATATGTCCATTATTTCCAGAAACTTGGCAGGGGCAGTCTTTGAGACTGGGCTACTCTCTGAGCCCATACCGGTCTCCGCGAAAAATAATTCAGGTCTGGTAGAATTGAACGCGGCGGTAACACGAATCCTCACTGGTGGGGAGGAGGCAACACTATAGCGACCTTAAACTCGAGATACCGTATTATATCTGCTAAAAACCAACAAATGTCAGTGAACATATCGGGGACATGCTTGGTACCAGAAATTGTTGACCGCATAATTCAAAATGCGACGAGCGACGGCAGGAAGGCGTTGCTTGAATCCGAAGCTAAGGACGTTTGTGCCGCCTACAAGATACCAACGCCTCAATATGGTATAGCACATAGCCCTATTGAGGCGGCTCAACTCGCAGAGAAACTATCATTCCCTGTGGTACTCAAGATTGTTTCTCAAGATATATTACACAAGACCGAGTCAGGCGGAGTACTCCTCGATCTCACCTCAAAAGCCCAAGTCACCGAGGGCTATGGAGAGATCCTCAAACGGGTTAGGGCATACAACGAGAAAGCGCGCATTACCGGCGTCCTGGTACAACACATGGCAAAGACAGGAGTAGAGATAATCGTTGGGGGACTTCGAGACAGCCAGTTTGGACCGACCGTCCTCTTCGGGTTAGGTGGAATCTTCGTCGAAGTGCTGAAAGATGCCAGTTTTAGGATCGCACCGTTAAGCGATTTGGACTGCATGCAGATGATTCATGAAATCCATGCTTACCCAATCCTAAGAGGCGTTCGAGGCCGACCTCCGTCCGATGAGGGGGCAATTGTTAAGATCTTAGAGGCAACCTCGAAAATCATGCTGGAAAACTTAGCTATTTCGCAAATTGACCTTAATCCTGTTATGGCGTATGGGGAGGGCGCAAACGTAGT
>DATIYC010000020.1:0-6164 GCA_035517955.1 Candidatus Acidiferrales bacterium
GCCAGCCTTACTAATGGCGATATAGGTGTTTAGTTTGGGCTATGTCCTCCGGTGGAGTCTATTCATCCCACCGTGTCTCTTCAAAGACCTAGCCGAATTCCGAGTCTAGCTTAAATCGAGAGCAATCAATCCTGCGTTGACGCTCATGTCGAGTCAGGAACACGATTCAGTTCTTTCACTTGACGGGACCCAAATTGCGTTCGCACGGCTTGGACACGGTCCGTCACTAGTAATTGTTCATGGAAGTTTGGTTTCTGGTGGAAGCTGGTTGCCTGTTGCTCGACTCCTTAGTCATCGATTTACGTGTGTCATGATGGATGGGCGGGGACATGGTCATAGCGGAGACTCGCCGGAGTATTGCATTGATCGTGAGTACGAGGACATCGAAGCTGTTATAGCAGCGGCGGGAGCGCCGGTGAACCTTCTTGGGCATTCATATGGAGCGATTTGTGCGATCGGCTCCGCAACGCGAACTCTAGTGTCCAATTTAGTTCTATACGAGCCACCTCTTCCAGTTAGCCGGTCAGTCGGGAATGCTCTCAAGGATTACAAGAGAATAATTGAGTCAGGAAACTTGGACCAAGCATTAGCTCTTGGTTTAGCCCAATTCGCTGGTGTTCCCCCTGAACAAATTCAAGCCATGCTACGCTCTCAGTTCTGGTCGAGTATGGTGGATCTCGCTTCGTCTTGGACCCGAGAGGTTGAAGCCATTGATGCTCTTGGTCCAAGCCTCTCTCGCTACACGAATCTGTCTGTGCCAACGCTATTGCTGAATGGAACGTTAAGTCCGAAGTACCCTCTGCAGGATGCAGCAAAGGCTCTTGTTGCAACTTTAAAGAACGTTAAGCTCGCGCGCCCTGAAGGACAAGGCCACAACGCCAATTTCCTCAATCCACCATTAGTTGCTGATCGCATTGCTACATTCCTTTTGAACAGGTAACTAAGCTAGCCGTCTTTCGACCTACACGGCGCGCCCACGCAACAACTCGTGAACAGATTGTCAAGAGTTGCAGACGTGAAGCTTACAGGGTGAACTTGAATATGGGGGAAATAGAGCGTTTTAGCCGTTGCATAGGGGAATGACTGATGAAACTGTTCACAGTTGGCCCAGTTGCCTGCTATCCTGAAGTACTTGAGGCCATGGGGCATCAGATGTACAGCCACCGAAGCAAGGAGTATTTCACTTTACACTATGATACCGTGAAACTCCTCCAGAGCTTCATCTCAACCAAGAACGAAATCTTCCTCTTCTCAAGCACCGGAACAGGTTTCATGGAGGCATCAGTGAGAAACTGTGTAAGGAAGAAGATGATTTGCTGTATCAATGGAAGTTTCGGGGAAAGGTTCGCGGAAGTCGCCGAATCAAACGGCATAACCCTCATCAAATTAACACCACCACTAGGCGAACCGATTTCACCTACAGAACTCGACAAGTTGCTCACAGAGCACCCAGATGTGGAAGCTGTTGCCATGACACATAACGAAACCAGTGTCGGGCTCATCAACCCGTTGAAGGACCTGACGGCAGTAGTACGCAAGCACGGGAAACTAATCTTCGTTGACGCAGTAAGCTCGATGGGTGGAACAGACATTAATGTGGACGAACTCGGAATAGATGTCTGCTTCTCCAGCTCACAGAAATGCTTCGGGGTTCCTCCTGGATTGGGAATGGGCAGCGTCAGCCAAAGAGCCTTGGACTTATCGGCCACAGCTACGAACAAGGGATGGTACTTCGATTTCAAAATCTGGGAAGAAGATCAGAAGAAAGGAAGGGGTACACCGGTCACTTCAGCCATACCACAAATTGCAGGGCTCAATACGGCACTCAAAATGATTGAACGCAAGGGAGGAAAACAATGGTACTTCAACCTGTACAAAGAACGCAATCAAAAGATACGGCAGGGAATCGAGAAAATTGGATTATCGATGTTCCCTAAGAAAGGCCATGAGAGTCCTACCGTGAACTGCATTAACGCTCCCTCAGGCGTTGAGGGCGGCGTGGTGTACTCGAAGATGCGCGATAAAGGGTTCGAATTGGCTGAGGGTTATGGGTCAATAAAGAAGAGAACCTTCAGAATTGGCAACATGGGATACATTGAGATGAGCGACATCGATCTAATGCTCAAGAACCTCAGTGAAGTAATCTCATCCCACTAATCGACACGGTTACGGCTCTACACCCGCTCTACCGATTCAACTGGGTAGCTGAGAAGATTTGCTGTTCAAAAATCGACCAACTGCGATCACGGAATTGCCGGTCCTAAACGGCTTGCTCGAATAGCGTATCTTCTCAGCCAGTTGCCATGCGTTTTCCATCTAAGATGGATTATGAATGGGTGGATTTGGGCTAAAACTCATTAGGTGAGAGGGTGCAACGGTAGATTGCGGCTTTAGTCCGTGTGGTTCGTTTGACGCATACACTACAAACCGTAGAGGAATTACGGCCTGTGTCGGCCGCTTAACTCCCCTCTTTTCTTATCCTCGACTCTAACGCATTCCTCTAATCGTTGACTAGGTCCGCCCAGACTTTGGCAGGTTTCCAGTTGTGGACAATAGTTTTGAGCCTGGTCATTTCTTCGATGCTATATCCGATTCCTTCCCTGCCCATTCCCGAGTCCTTGTTACCACCGAAAGGATAGTAGCCGACGCCGTGACGGGGTGCTGCATTAATGGTTACCTCGCCCTCTTCCAGTCGTTTTGCCACCTTTCGTGCTAGGTTGATATTCTGGGTAAACACGCAAGAGTCTAAGCCGAATCTAGACTTGTTTGCAAGCTGAATCGCCTCATCCTCATCCTTTACTCGAGCGATAGGGACGACGGGACCGAAGGTTTCCTCCCACATGACTTTTGCATCCAAAGGAACGTGGTCCAACACAGTGGGTTGGTAGAAGTTTCCCTCGTGCTTTCCACCAGTCAGAAGCTTGGCGCCTTTGCTCGTAGCGTCGGTAACTAGTTCGTGGACATGTTCCACGGATGAGTGATCTATCAATGGTCCAAAGTTGACGGTCGAGTCACGCGGATCGCCCATTTTGTAGGATTCAACTGCTTTCAACACTCTCTTCACGAAGACGTCTGCAATCTCTTGTTGAACGAAGACGCGGGAAACCGCGTCGCATCTTTGGCCACTGTAACTGAGGCATCCTTTCACTGTCTCGACGGCAGCCAGATCGATGTCTGCGTCTTTTAACACGATGCTGCAACCTTTTCCTCCAAGTTCCATATGTAGCGTCTTCAGGCCAGCGACTCTGGCAAGTGTCTTACCTATCTCGGTGCTTCCTGTGAAAGTAAGCATGCTAATTTTCTCACTTGTCGCCAAATATTCGCCGATCTTTCCTCTTCCAGTTATCACGTTGAGAGTAGTTGAGGGAATTCCTGCGAGTTCTAGTAATCTAGCGAAAAGTAGGAAGGAAAGTGGATCCTTGCTTGAGGTTTTCACGATTACCGAGTTGCCTGCTAGAAGTGCAGGGATAACTTTTGTAGCTGTAATGTACAGCGGGTAGTTGAACGGAGAAATTGCTAGAACGACCCCGACTGGTTCTCGGAGTACATCAGCATCCGTGCCAATAGTCTCATCCGACCAGTCGCCCGGAATGTGCTCTCCTCGGATCTTGCCGTAATCTTCGGGGGTTAGCTTCAACCGTTCTGCAGTTGCTCTTATTTCGCCTTGGGCGTTCGCGCGAGGCTTTCCTGCCTCGAGCACGAGAACTGTTATGAATGCTTCTGCATTCTGCAAGAGTAATTCGCGGGTATGTTGGAAGATTTCTATTTTCTTTACCGCGGGAATTGTTCTGATCCTGCTGCGGTTATCATATGATGAATTGATCGCTCTATCCGCGTCCTTTTCTGAAGCGCTAGGGATTGTGGCAACGAGGCTGTTATCAATAGGGCTATGGACTTCAATTCTTTCTGGAACCGAGACCCATGAGCCCCCAATAAGCATCTTGAAGTCAACGCGTCCGTCACTTGACAATGTGTAAGTCGGTTCGAACACTGTGCCCAGTTTTTTCTGAATAGTTTCCAAGAATTTTGTTCTCCATCACTTAGATTTTGTATTCAATCGAGTATTGCTTCGGCTTCTATTTCAACAAGAATGTCTGGGCTGATGAGGCGGTTGACTTCAACCATGCTCGTTGTTGGCCTTATATCATGGAAGAAAGAGCCGTGGGCCTTTCCAATCTCTTCCCATTTCTGGATGTCGGTAACGTAGATTCGTGTTCTTACTACGTCTTCAAGTTTCGCGCCCACGGACTCAAGAGCTCGTTGAATATTCTTTAGAGCTTGAATAGTTTGGGCTCCAGCATCTCCAATCCCCACAAGATTACCTTGATTATCTGTTGCCGTCGTACCAGAGACATGTACCATTTTATCCACCCTTATAGCTCTCGAATAACCCACCATTGGTTCCCACTTTGTGCCAGACGAGAACTTGATTCGATCTGCCAAGTAGATCCGCTCGGTTACTGAATTTTGGAAGCCTTCTATAAGTCGTCCTCAGTAACTCGAAGTGTAAACTACTCTTTCACGGCTCGGACGAAAGTTATCTTCCATTCAAACGTGAAGCTGTTTTTTCTGGCGATCTGTTTCAGCTCTTCCCTGATGTCTTTGTACATTTCTGTTCGTTTCATTCGCGAGAGTTCTCGAAGTTCCTGCCGAAACGGCGACCTACCTAGATGCATCGTAATGAAATCGTCTGGACCGCTGAGAGAAATCCGGTAACACTTTCGCCAAGATCTAACAGCCCGAAATCCTGCTCGCTTTAACTCTCGAACCTGTGCTTCCCAGCTCAAGTCCCAATTTCCGTGGCGTTCTAGCCATGGCGATGCGTTGAGCATGTAGCTTAGGCGATGGGTTCTTGGTTCGATGTTGTTGGAGGGTCTCGCTGACTACTGTGTGGGCTGGTACATCTTTGAAATACCAATTATTGTAAGTTAGAAAGCTGCCTCGTCTTAAGACCCTGGACAATTCGACTGTTGTTTCGTCAAATGCTTGGAAGGAGATTCCACAATTGGAAATTACATTGTCGAATAGTCCATCTGGAAATTGAATTTTTCTTGCATCCATGGCGAGAAAGCGAACATTTCGCTGGCCGTTTTTCGAGCAATGAGATTTCGCCATAGATAGTATTGGGAGGGAGCGATCTATGCCGAAAACAAAACCGTGCCGTCCTGCGAGTTTGGCTGCCTTAATAGCAGCGGTACCTGTGCCAGTCCCAACATCCAAAACAAGTTGTCCATCGACGATTCTTGCAAAAGGTAAAAGCCATCTACGAATCTGCCGAATATCGGGACTCAATGAATCTGCCAAGATTTCGCATCCTCATCCCAGAGGTTCTGCGAAATTTTGTCTGCCCGCCTCAACGACATAGCCATTGAAGCACTCCCCGGGAGAATTCTCTCAAGATGCATGTACTCGACTTAACGCTTCCCAGGAGCGCTTTCCGGAAACAGTCCAAATTATTCAGACGGACTCAAACAGACGAAACGTGCGTAGGGAGAAAAAGGAAAAGGGGAGAAAGGAACGGTTTCGGCAGGTTAGTTTAGGTGATTTGGTAGCGTACAACTGCCAAGTCTATGTGCCACAACACGCCATATTCGCCGGTGAAATTGCTTGTTGCATGCACTAGCACGCCTCCGGACCCGAATCCGGTATCTTGCGCGTACAAAGCGAAGTAACCGATTTCTCCGTTTGGAGCAGTTGCTGGGCCTTGGTACGCGGCTGTGTGAGTGTTGAGGTTGTAGTCGCCATTCCAACGAGTCGGATCAATTGCGTAGTTCTTGTTGTCAACTGAGAATGTTCCAGAGAGAGTTCTGAAGAGAACGTTGTGGGGGCCGACGTAGGTTACTTGAACTTGGAGTCGAATATTGGCTGGTCCGGTCGTCCATTCTCCATTGATCCAAGCTTGTGCTTGGCCATGGATCGTTGTGATTGTGTACTTGTTACCGACGGATACGAGCATTCCAGATGACAGTGGGTCAGCGAGGGCTGTGGTTGCGGATAGGCTGACTAGAACGATACCTAGCGCGATCGGAATCAGATGTTTCGATTGCATTTTTCGAACACTACTGAGCCGCTTAGCTGAGGTAATTTAAGGGCGTTCGGAAGGAATCATCTGGATGATTCATCGTGAGCTCGGCATCCAGCGAAGCGCCATGGTTCAGGAATTG
>DATIYC010000021.1:0-11308 GCA_035517955.1 Candidatus Acidiferrales bacterium
TGGAACCAATACAAACCCGAATAGCATAACTGGATAATGAGTCTGTTAGTCCGAGCGAGTTTCTCCAGTTGTACTAGTAGGTGTTGACAACGTTTACCGAGATGCCCGTGTAGTAGGCCTGAATAGTCGTAATCCATTGAATTACGAAGACCAGCAAGATAACGAGAACGCCGAATTTTCCGTATTTACCTTTGAATTGCGCAACAGCGATTCCACACCAAACGCACGCCGGCTGTTGGAGAAAGTAGATCCAGCGAACAACGTCCCACCGAATTCCGAAAAGAAACGAGTATCCAAGCAGAAGCGGCCACAGGAACCATGAATACAAAAACAAGTCAGACTTAGCAAACCTCAACCTAAACTTGTAGGCCCACAGACCAATCCCTACGGCTGCGAGAATTAGAAGTGGGCAAATCAATAACTCAAATTGACCGTACTGAGCAAATTGACTGAACTGATTAGGCCAGTCTGCAGGTAGTGTGAATGTTGCGTACTGCGATGCGTTTGTTGTGTAGAGCTCGAATTGTGCAATCAAAGCCTGCCAATAGAAGACCGCGAAAGCCACGCCCATAGCTGCGACAAGCGCGAGCAGACATTGAGGAACTTTACGCGTCCTCGTCCAAGTTATCAGATAATAAGGGAGCAGGACCGCTAAGGCGAAGAGCATGGATAGGTGATGTGTGAGGAAGAGAATTGTCGATGTGATACCTACCGCAACAGCTCTCTCCTTGATAACGAAATAGGCTAGGATGGCGATGAGTAGAAGCCCAGCGATATTCGTGTACCCTCCCCATGCTATCATGTTGAAATCGCTCGGCGTTACCACTGCAATAAATGCGCCCATCAATGCGCCCACGGTGGAGCTCGAAACTTCCCTCACGATGAAGTAAATAGGGACAACTTGAAGGCTGTCGAACACCGCGACGATCACCTTCAAAATGAGATACGGGTCAACCCTTGGAAATGCGAGAAAGAAGGCAAGCGAAAACAGGTGAAATAGCGGGGGATAGTAAATGGTCAAATTCTGGTTCCAAATTGTGGCTTGGATGCTCATTTTACCTTGAAGTAGGGCCATGGAGAATTCGTAGTGAAAGAGAGGATCGTTTCCCACGTGTCCAAATTGGAGCAGTGGATAGAGACGCGAAACGAAGCCTAGCGCGAATAGTAACGGGAGCAGGAACTTCCCCTGCAACCAAAATTTGTAATTGAGTCGCCTTCCTGCCTCCGAAACTTCCGAGTCGCCGTCAACAACAACTGGAGTTGTTTTACTCGTGGTTCCCGAGACCTCTCAATTTTTGACGCTCTTCTTCCGAGAACGAGCTAGTCTTAATCGACCCCTGAGGAGTACAAAAACCATCCTTGGAAGGTAGGAATAGATTCTGATGTAGGAACGTCGCTCTCCCCGGTAGGCTTTGACGCTCACGTACTTTACCCTCAGCCGTTGGGAGGCGCACTCGAAAAGGATGTCATTCGGAACACCCCACTTGTTGGTAATCCAATCTAAGTCGATTTTCTCAAGCGCTTCTCGTGTTATGGCGGTAAAGCCACATTGAGAATCTTTAACGTCCAGCCCGGTCAGGATTCGAGTGAGTAAACTCAACATCCGGTTTCCTACGTATCGGAAAGTCGTCATATCGGTTTCGTGCAATGATCCGTTCAACCTATCACCCGCAACGTAATCGGCACTTCCGTTGAGGATGGGTTCTAGGATTCTCGGAATCTCACGCGGATCATGCTGGCCGTCACCAGCAACCACAACCACCACGTCTGCCCCTTTCTTCAATGCGTTCCAATAACCGGTCTTGATGGCTGCACCCACGCCGTGGAAGTCACACGGGATCACGTGCGTCGCTCCATTCCTGATGCTCTCTTCTGCAGTCGCATCAGTACTATGATCGTCAACTACGATGATATCGTTAACAAGCTTCCTTGATATGCATTCCACTACGCGCCCTACACGATCTCCTTCGTTAAACGCAGGAATTACAACAGCAATCCGTTGCAGATTCGGTTGAGCGTACTGCGTGAGCTCCAAACTAATCAAGAACCCTATTGTGTTTTTCACATAGCCACACGCATTTTCAACTCGAACGAAGGATCCGAACCGGAACCCAGTTGTCGTTTGTACTTAAATAAATAGACGTCACTTATGCGTTAAAGAAATCTCTGCCCAGGTTAGGCACCCCTGGTTAGTTGCCTCCGGAGAAACGAAGCTCAAGGGTGCGGGTTACGTTACTTCAATCCCGTCGCACGCCTAAACGGTACCCTCCTCAAATGGAGTCACTTCGGCAGAGGCTCATCGCATACTGCGACTTTAGGACAGTTTGATTCTGATTTCTTTGTCGTTGACTGAGACAGGGTACGTCTGTTGGTCATAGGTTTTGACTTCAGCTACAATCTTTCCAACGTGTTCCATCATCTTGAGGAATGAGGGCGGCAACTTATCCATGTCGGGCACGTGCCCAAGCGTGGGTTCCGCCTTCTTCTTGCCAGTTGTTACGTCGAACTGTGCGGCGTGCTGTGGACATGTTACGGTGGTTCCTCTCATGACGCCGCTCGACAGGCGGGCATTCATGTGACCGCATCTATCATTCATCGCATAGTACTTTCCACCCACGTTCGCAATCAAAATCTCCTTACCTCCGACCTCCACGTGTTTCATCTTGCCTACCGGAATTTCATCAACCGTGGCTACATTCAACCAATTGGATTGAGGCTCTTGCTGCATCAATTTCGGTCGGAACTGTTCGGGCATGGGGCGCATATTCTATCTTTCTCCACTTTCTCTACGCCCACTTAAACACGAACTGAACCTCGTCAAGAAAGAGATTCAGAACACACTCGGTTCTGTACGGGACGTAGAACTTAAGACAACGTTCTCCAATCCTGTTAATCCGTATTTGATTGACCAATCAAGCCCTGCCGCGACTCAAGTCATAGATAGCGTTCAGCACGAACTCGCGTACACGCCAAAGATGGTAATTGAAACAGGAAGAACTGACTCCGCCATCCTAGCTCAGATAGGCAACGTGGAGACAGTCACTATTGGACCGGGCGAGTTCATCATTGAGAGCAAACGCGACGAGTATGTGAGCGCCAAAAGACTTGAAGAGTTCACCCGAATCATTCGTCACATCCTGACGGGAACCTGAAGAACTTACCAACGTATGGTGTCTGCACACTTAACATTTTTCCGGCAGAGAAGAAAGTTGCAACGCCTTGCTGCATAATCGCTCGTCTAGCTCAAGGTTATCTTGGCGCATACACTCCACAAGCTCCTTTCAAACAGTCAGAGTATAAACTGATATCTCGCTTTATTTGTCAGACGATTAAGAAACAGTTTAACCGTTCACGGGGAGTGAGTCGTTGTTTAAGAAACACAGGTGGAACGAGCTTCGCGATGAGCAGCTAACGCCACTCCTTCATCGCCGGATCATTTGGGGCCAGAACCAGAACCTCGCACTCTTCGTCTTCAAGAAAGGCTGCCATGTATCAGCACATCAGCACCTCAGTGAGCAAGTTACACAGGTGGTGAAGGGGAGTTTGCGCCTGATTGTTGCAGGAGAAGAGGTTACTCTCGGCACGGGGGAAGTCCTAGTTATCCCACCCAACACAGACCACGAAGCATTCGCTGACGAAGACACTGAGGTAATGGATTCCTTCAGCCCTAGGCGCGACGATTGGCTCAGAAATGAAATCGATTATTTGAAGAAGTGACTAAACCCCAACCTACTCGCAATTCTAAAATGGCACGCAGTAGCGAGCAAATTCTCAGTTCTGGCTCACAACCTAATCCAACCTTGCGTTTTACTTGAAAGCAGGCATCACTTTTTCAGAGAACAACCGTATTGGTTCTATTGAAGAAATATCAGGGAAGTTCATGACGAAAGAAGTGACCCCAACGTCGGTGTATGCTCTAAGCTTCTCAACTATTTGCGGTGGACTTCCCTCAAGTCTTACTTGTTTCGCTGAGTAATCCCTAAGGTCTATTGATGCAGGTTTGAACTTCTTCACTTTTACTCTTACCATTTTCTCGTCCTCGCCTACTACGCATCCAACGCCCAAGGCCTGTCGGATTTGATTCGTATCTCTACCGATCGCTCGACAATTTTCATCAACACTGTTTTTCGTTTGTTGAAGTTCCTCGGGTGTAGGCAAGTACAGACTTGAGATCGTCCAAGCGTCTGCATACTTAGCAATTGTCTTTAGCATTCGTCTTCCTCCGTACATGATGCCAGTCCAAATCGGAGGGTGTGGTTTCTGAATTGGCTTAGGGGTTAGACTGGCATTTTTCAACGAATAATATTTGCCGGCAAAAGTGACGTTGTCTCTCGTCCACATCGCTCTTATGATTTGAATGGCTTCCTCAAGCCGTTGAATTCTCTCAAGCGGTTTCGGGAAGGGAATTCCGTACGATTCGCATTCCTCCGAGTACCAGCCTGCACCGATGCCCAGATTCAGTCTACCGTTGCTGATGACATCAAGCGTAGCACTCATCTTTGCCAGTAGGGAAGGATGACGGAACAGATTGTTCATGAGGACTGTTGTGAGTCTGATGCGGTTAGTTTCTGCGGCGAGTGCGGCGAGAGTGGTCCAACTTTCAAAGTAGGGTTTTGACGATGAGAGGTCCTGCAGGTGATCGGATATCCAGGCAAAATCAAAACCCAGTTTCTCGCACTCTAACATAACTCGCTTCATGGTGTTGTAATCTGATCCTGCTTGCGGGATATTTACTCCGAACAAGACCTTCTGCATTAATCACACGGTTATCCAATGCTAGGTGAAATCTAATGAAACTTCTCACTGGCGCATAGACCCTCGCATTATAATGCCACTTCCGATTTAGCTACGCAAGTCCGTCGATTAGAGTAACAAAATCGAGTTGTTACCTTGAGGTATTAGTCGCTACGATGAGTGTAACATTCTAACGTGCATACCCATTAACGGAGGTCTACCCAGTACCTCGCTCTACGCGGCCGTTCAGGATTGAAGAATAGTAATCAAACTCGGAAGCTTAAGCGAGTGGAAGCACTGTCCGACCAAGCTCACCGGGTGGGCTATGAAAGAAAGTTGACCGCGTTGCATATGCACGCGTCTTGGTTAGGTTTGGCTAATAGCATCGAACAGATCACCAAATGTACTCTAGACGCCATTCAAATGGCTCTTGGGTTCGATTGGGCTGAATTCTGCTTAGTTGAAAACGAGCAGTTGAGGTTAGTTGGAATTAGAGGAGGCTCAAGAGGCATCTCAGTGATGCCCCTGAATGGGCCAGGCGTTGTAGTGAAAGTAGCCAGAACCAAGACCACCATAAACATCTCCGACACGCGAAAAGATTCAAGCTATGTAGACCACGAGGGCTTCGACTGGAAGAACGCCCCTACAATGCTCTCGGAGTTAGCGGTACCCGTTTTGATAGACGGGGAGCCAGTAGCCGTCCTGAACACTGAGAGCGCCTACCTAAATGCGTTTACAAGCGAAGATCAAACACTGCTTGAAATCCTCGCCTTCCATGTAGGATCAGCCTTCAGACGCCTGAAAGACACCGAGATGATACGAAAAAGCGAAGAACGTTATAGGATGATATTCGAGAGCGCGAACGATCCAATCTTTATACACAATTCTAACGGACGAATAATCGAAGTTAACAAAATCGCCTGTGACCGATACGGATACGCTCATGATGAATTAGTGAAGATGACCGTCCAAGAACTGACCTCCATCCAATCTAAACAACCATTTGACAAACAGATCGACGGAAAGGAAAACTACGGGTCAGAAGCGTTTACGGCGACTCACCGCCGTCACGATGGCGAACTAATTCAAGTAGAAATCAGCAGCCAACCAATTGAGTTCAAAGGTAACCGGGCTACATTGAGTATCGTCCGAGACATTAGCGAACGACTGAAGTATCAGCAAAAACTTGCAGCACTCCATCAAAACGCCCTAAGTCTTGGTCTAGCGACGAACTATGATGATGTAGTGAAGCTCACCCTCGACGCTATGCAATTCACCCTGGGATTCCACCATGCTGGGTTCGAGGAAATTGATCACGACCTGGTGCGTCTTAAAGCAGGGAGAGGAATGTCTCTCACATTCCAGAATTTGCTTTCGCTCGACGGACCGGGCGTTGTAGTGCAAGCCGCTAAGACAAGAAGGCCTGTTAGGATCTTGGACTCAAGAGCTGAGCCAATGTTCGTGGACTCTAAAGTGAAGTCATCAAGAGGAGAAACTGTTCGAATGCTCTCAGAGCTAGCAGTGCCCGTTATAGCGGATGATTCTGTAGTCGCGGTCCTCAACGTTGAAAGCGCGAAAGAGAACGCTTTTTCCGAACAGGATCAGCTCCTGCTCGACATGCTCGCGAATCATGCAGCTTCGGCTATTACGCGACTGAGGAAGGATGAGGAGCTCAGAAAGTATACTGAAAGCTTGGAGATGCTGGTCCGTGAGCGGACAAAGAAGGTTTCAGAGAGCGAGGACAGGTTAAGGACCATATTCGAGTCTGTGAACGCGGGTATTCTAATTATCGATCCAAGAAAACACATAATCGTCGACGCCAATACCGTTGCTGTCAAAATGACGGGCGCGACGCGTGATCGGCTCGTGGGTTCGACGTGCCATAAGTTTGTTTGTCCTGCAGATGTGGGACGGTGTCCGATCACAGATTTAGGTATGAAAGTGGATAACTCTGAACGAGTATTGCTTAAGATTGACGGGAAATCCACAAGCATTCTCAAGAGCGTCACGCAAATTGCGAACGGAGAAGAAGAGTATCTACTCGAAAGTTTCATCGATATAACCGAACGTAAAAGCATGGAAGAAGAACTCCTCAAATCAAGACAACTCGCATCGGTTGGTGAGACAGCAGCAATGGTGGGCCACGACCTACGAAATCCCCTCCAGGCGATGACGACCGCGCTATACTTGGTGAAGGACTTCCTCCGCTCCGAAACGAACGACGGACGGGTAAAGGCACTAGAGCTTGTCGACGATTTGGACAGCGAGGTCCGTTACATGGACAAGATAGTATCAGACTTGCAAGATTATGCTAGGCCTGTCTATAATGAACTCATCGAAACAGATGTACACACTTTGATTGACGAAACAATTGCGACCGCGCGAATACCCGCCACCATTCACGTTTCCAAAGGGATCGAGGGCCCATTAGCTAGAAAAAGATTGAACCCTACTTTAATGAAGCGCGTTCTGGGAAATCTGATCATAAATGCAATTCAAGCGATGCCCAAGGGAGGGGAGTTAACTATCGCTACCAGCGAAGCAGAAGGTGATTTGGTGATCGCAGTTCGCGACACGGGAGTAGGGATACCGAACGAGAATCTCGGAAAGCTCTTTACAGCATTCTTTAGTACGAAAGCTCAAGGGCAAGGACTCGGCTTAGCCGTTTGTAAGCGACTAATTGAAGCTCAAGGTGGCACAATCACCGTTCAAAGCCAACTGGGGAATGGAACCATCTTCACAGTCAGAATACCCGCGCAAGAACGTAAACACCCACAAGCCATATCGAGACAAATCGAACGTCCTAGGAACCGTTAGTGTTACGTCCCTGCCTTCCTGGAATCCTTCGCGTGAATTGTGACCTATAGATTAGAACGCTTGCCTATCCTACAACACTAAAATCACTCTACCTCCTCTCATGTGTGTTCAAATTTGGTTTTGCGAGTAGTCTAATCTTGAATAAGGTTCCTGCATTCTCCGTGGTTTCTACGATGATTTCGCCTCCGTAGAACACAGCTGGAGTTCGCTACGATCCGCTTTTCAACTATCCCAGGATTTTGTCATGTCTTCACTTTCAGAACATGACAAGATTCCGTATCTCATCTAAGGACTCACTCTTCAGTACATGCGCCGACCTAGTGAACCGCTACGCATTTCCTGGTCGACGCGCTGACAAGGGCGTTCCACACCTCACACAGAAACTTCGAGCGTAGGGGGGGTTCTCATTACCGCATGCAGCACACCTCACTGGTCCCCGACCCATTCGACCCCGCAAGAGTACTAACATGATGGCCACCGCGACGAGAAGCAACCCACCCAGGATCCAGAACAGAGAGGCGCTAGACGATGTACCGATTGTGGGAGTGGTTTGAATGGTGGATGTGACGGTAGCGATAGCCAGGCCTGTCGTGATTATGGAAGTTGACTGAACAATGCGAGTTGACGTTGTCGTCACGCCTCCAGGTAGATAACTCGTAGCGACTGATGTAACAACAGCCGTTGTTGTATTGGGAGCGACTTCAGAGGTGCGGGTTATGGTGGAGGCTTGAGTGCTCGTCGAGGTTACGAATGTCGTAGAAATCGACGTGGTTTGAGCGATAGATGTCGCGGCCAAATTCGTTGAGCTGACAGTTTGCGTGATAGTCGTAGTTGAACTAAACATCGAAGTAGCGTACGCAATGGATGTTGAGTAGATTTGCACCATCGTTGTGGTTAGAGAAGTCGTCGGGTACGTCAAGGTTGTAGTGATTGAGCTAACTTGGTTAGATTGGACTGTGAAGGGCCATTGGGCGAAATCCCCCTGATCACCTGCCACCTGGATGGAATAGGTTCCAGGTGGGGCATTATCACTAACAGTGAAGCTCCCAATGATTTGCCCGTTGGATATGTTACAGTAGGGTGAGGATAGAATGGAGAGCGCATTAGTTGAGAGAACGCAGGTTTTGTCTGCAAGTGAAAAGTGACCTCCTGAAACCGTCACAGGCGTTCCAGATGGGCCGATGGCGGGGTTGAGTTCAATGTAGGGACCAGAGGCGTTATAGGCACCGTTAGACGCTCCCATGGACAGCAGCAGTATTATGAGCAATTGCAGCGAAAGAGCGCGAATCTCAATCAATGCGGCGACCCCTCGATCCCTCTCAACCTAATCCAAAGCACAGGTGGACACGATGGAACAAATTATATTCGACTTCTCCACCGACTTGCATCTCCTCTCGCTTCAGGGCACACAGCCATTCATGTGGTATATCAATTGTTGAATCGTTTTTTTCACTCGAGCAGATAGACTCTGTCCTGACCCAAGGTCTCCCTAACTTTCGCTATATTCTGAGTGCGAGGGCTAACAGACCTATTCCTGCGAGCAGTGCCATGTATATTGCTCCTCGTACTTTTTCTTCCTTAATTGAATTCATTACACTGACCTTTTGTGTTTTGAATAGGCTGCGAGTCAAGTACGTTGCGATGAAGCCAACTCCGCCTCCTATGACGAATACAATTGTCGTGTAGATCGTCGGAGACAGCTTTTCCATGAGCATTGGCATTGCAGTGTAGGTTATAGTGGCTTCAATTCCAAACGCAAAGGCAGTTGGTAGGTTTTGTGCGGCTAGATTAGCAACGAGTTTCGATGTTACTTCCATACGCATTATCTCCGTCTAGACACGTATCCACACTATTATACAAGCCGATTAATATAGGTTCCGAAAGTGTCGATACGTTTTTAAACACTCATCGACAAACCAGACTGGACGAGAATGAGCAAGGACCTAGAAGTCTGGCTCAACAACAGAATGAAAGAAATTGACCGAAGACTGGCAGAATTGAAAACTAAAATGTTGAAAGGAACGGACTCAAAATGACTCAAGACGAAGAACTCAAACGGTGGCTCGAAACTCGATTTCAGAAAATCGAGCATCGAATCGGGCAACTCGAAAAGAGTATTTCTGAATCCAAACAGCCCCGAATGAGAATTGCTTGGTATAGAACCCTACTCGGGATGACTGAGCTTGGCGGCCAATCCGGAACGGAAAAACTCGCTGACCACCTTGGTATAAGCCGAAGCGTCATAAGCGAATACCTCAACAGAATGGAGGAGGAAGGCCTGGTCAAGCGAGACTTCAATGAAGACTCGACGGAAACATCACGATACCTCTGGAAAATAGACTGGAACTCAATACCACCAGAAATAGCCTCAAGACTCAAAAGGAAATGAGAAAGCGTAGCAGTACGATTCAGGATTTAGGCTAGGATAGGTACCCGATAGAAGTTAGACAGAAACGGGCGTACGGTCTCTGAAATTTCATCAACATCACAATCAACGCATGACGGGTCCAGCCGGACCGGCAATCTCCGCTCCCTGTCACTGAGATTCACTTCCAAAATAGTATGGCCCGCAATGCTTCTCTCTTTCCCAGTCTGAGCGTCGAGGTATGTGCCACCTGCTAGCACTAGGAACTGCATCCTCCGAAAAGCAAGGCTTGCCAGCATTGATGCTAATAGAACTACTTTACAGTCGCAGTCGCCTCCAGTGCTAAGTGTCTCCCAAGGCCAACGTACGTGCTCGCCGAAGGTCTCGCCTTTGTAAGTCACTTTGTCGCGTGTATATTCAAAAACTAATGTCAACAATCTAAGCTGATCTTGAAACGAGAGTTCTTGAGCGTCCTGCGGTTTTTCTCCGCCCAGCGCCACCTTACCTATTGTTGTAGTTAACTGGTCGATTGCCGAGTACTCTGGATGATCTTTTGCTTCCGTTACCCTGCTAAGCATCGTAAGAATTACCTTCAAAGTGCGCGGGTCAAGCGATGCTTGCAGCTTTTCCTCTTCTCTGGCTTGTTTAGCTCCACAATATGAGCAGAACCTTTCCTCGGCACCGATCGTTCGCTTGCATGTAACGCAATTTCGCATCCTCTCGATAAATGTGGATTCTTTCTGAAGTAATCCTTTGTCTTGCAAGCGGGACGCTGATGCCAGCAGCCGATCACGGTCAACTCCTAGCTCCTCTGATGCGCGTCCAACTGATACTCCTCCCGGATGATTCGCCAAATATTGGCTGATTCGGTTGTCGAGGCCAGATTCAGGCAAGTTACGTGAAGTCACGAGGGGTTTAGCCGGCGACATGGTTTGTTGCTCTGTTGAGTTTCCTGCACTCGAAGGTGGCGCTCTAGTCGGGCTCGGCTGGACGGTCGCAGCCATCACTAGTCGTTTTCCGCAGTTGTGGCAATACGGGAAAGACGCAAGATTCATCGCGCCACAGATTCCGCACGAGGTTAGCCGCTCTCTACACTTGCCACAGAAGTTCTGTCCGAATGAAGCAGATGTCCCACACCGTGGGCAAATGCCAACGCTTTTTCGCGACATTCGGATCAGCCCTCAACGCTACGCAGCGCACATCCAACCCATGTAACGCTTTCGATCTTCAACCAAAGGCAGATCGTTAATGTAGAGTTGAACTGTGAATACGTCTTTCTTGAAGTCGAATGCCGAAAAGATAGAACTCCAAGAATGGTCTACCAGATCACGTCAACGCTTCTTGACGGCAAAAGGTTAGCTGTGAACATCGAGTTTGTCGGCGGGAGCCGAA
>DATIYC010000022.1:0-7060 GCA_035517955.1 Candidatus Acidiferrales bacterium
CAAGCCATCACCCAAAAGGATCAGTTCATTCAAGTTGTGAGTTGTAATACGCACAATATAGCGGCCATATTGAAGACGCTGGCTGTTGACGATAAGTCGAACTCTTTGAAACATGCCAAGTTCTTGTGTATTAGACGGGCGAGCGACATTAGCGACGAAAAATCTTTCATTCCGTCACCGAAAGTTAGCGCACATGAAGAACCGTGGGGAACTCATCACGCCAGAGATGCAGTTTACCTCTTTAGAACACTAGGCCATGAGCTAGACTTGTTCTCGAGTGCCGTGAAGACGAACTCGCAATATATGCACTGCATCTGGTTCGACATTTCACTTACCCGCGGTACTACGCTTGAGGATGTTCATGAATGCATTCAAGGGAATCCGCGAATAGCGGTTACTTACAAAGACATGGCCAGCTTAGTATTCTCATTCGGCCGCGACCATGGTAGATTCGGCAGGATACTAAATCAGACTGTAGTCGTAATGCAATCACTTCACGTAAGAAATGGGAACGAGATTATTGGATTCAGCTTCACGCCACAGGATGGTAACAGTATCTTAAGCAGTATAGCGGCTACGGAGAAGTTTCTCTACCCTGACTCCTACGGCGAAAGGATGAAGCCGATCGAATCGACACTATTCAAGGAGATTTAGTTTAGGACCAAAGCAAGTATGGGCCTAAAATTAACTGGGGCCGCAGATCGGGCAGTCTGTCCCCCCATAGTCGCGAGGGCAAACATGCCCATCCTCAGGACAGCAATTACATGTGTCGATGTTTCCACCACAAACCTTACAGATCATAGCCTTTTCCGAAACACAGATTGAGTGAATATTACTTATTACAGTTGTGAAGTATTACTCCAACCCTCTAATACATACGGCATACGCGTACGCAAGGCCGCAAGCCCAGTCGCATCTTTTTCTGCGCACATCCTCTTGCAGTATTATCACTGCTACTTCGTTGGCATAAGTGCAATTACGGGGATTTTGCGTGTCGTCTTGCGCCGATATTCGTCGAAACCAGGCATCATCTCAATCATCTTGTTGTATAGGCGAGTTCGTTCCGGTTCGTTAGTTACTGTGGCGTGAACCTGAACCGTTTTGGTTCCAACTTCAACGCTGAGTTTAGGATTTGCAACAATATTATGGTACCAGTCAGGGTTGGTTGGTGCACCCGCTTTTGAAGCGATCACCACGAGTCTTTCCCCATCTTGCACATAAGCTACTGGGTTGACTCGTTCCTTTCCACTCTTGGCCCCTTTAGTATGTAAGAGAAGCAAAGTTGCGCCCTGAAATATTCCGCCAACTTTGCCACTATTCGCTCGGAATTCATCGATTATCTTTCTATTCCAATCATTGAATTCACTCATTTTCAGTCTACTCTATTTCGATTTTGTGCGGCGTCATAATAGAGTTGCTTCCAACTGATGCATCAAGCTCATCGAAGCTAGTGAGGCAAGTCTCTTAGTGAATATCTTCTGGAAGGATTAATCTGATAGGACCTTGCCGTACTCCGGTTTGATTTTGAGGATTATTCTATTCTTGTCATTCCATGGGTAGTCCATGCATAAGTACTTCCTCGGTAAGCGATCTATACGGTTCAAAGCTCCTTGCTGGGTCTGCTCAACAACTCTTCCTCTAATGAACAAATGCCTGTACGTGTTGTTCTCCTGAACGATGCTTATCGCAACTCTTGGGCCTCTTGAAACGTTCCTCTGTTTCAGCCTCCCCGGTACAGTATTCACTAGAAGTGTGTCTCAGTCATGGTCAATCCAGAGTGGAGATATGTGCGGAGAGCCATCAGGCATCGAGGTAGCGAGATAAGCGAGATTTCGCCCTCGATTACCCCAATCGCCTCATCATCAAACATCAAGTCAAGCCGCCTTCTCAAATTCCAATTGCTGTGAATTTGATTTGTTTGCCTCTAGAATTCTAGAGTTTCATGCGCCCTTGATTCACAGGAGTCTAGTCACGATGTTCAAGATTTTGTGAACACTGATTTTCTCGACTTGACAAACAGAGTCATTCCAACAAAGAAAGTCATTATAATGATGAATAGAGCGATCGTTCCTGGTTCTCCCGCCGCGACATATCCAGCCACTCTACTTTCGCTAACCGTCGTCATACCGGTCTGGGCAGGGATGAGGGTGCTGTCTATTGATGTCACGGTGATGATCACCGTCTTAGTGCAATCCAAGACCGGAACGGAGGTGATCGTGGGGTTACCATATTTGTCATATCCAGACTGGTAGGTGACTCCGCAAATGGCGGTCATTATTCCGCTTTCAGGAGTATAAATCGTCAACCCATTTAGAACTTGAAATTGAGCATCGAACTCCACGGTTCCCGTAGCCGTTCGCAGCGATGTGGCGAACTCTGTGTCGGCTGGGTAGGTCGTCGTGTAATCAAATGTCCGAGTTACATGGGTTGTAGGATACATGATGCCTAAGAGCCCTGAAAGTGAGGCGATGATTAGCATGGCCGAAATTGCGCGTTGCCTCCTCATCCTCATCGTCCTCTTCGTCCGGATGAAGTGGGAAGCTCCTACCAACAAATAATCAGTTGTTCGATTCATGAGATACATCATGAGCGTCAAGTATCGACTGAGAACGTTGGTGACTTTGCAGGTGTTTCGTCGCTTTCGCGGAGGGGCACGACAGCCTTTTGCAACAAATGCGGTCTTCTCACCGATCCTGGAATAATGTATTATTCGTTGTCAGCCAGACTACTTGATTTTGTCTAGGATTGCCTTGTGAGCCATCAATCTTACTGCGTTTATCTTGATGAAGCCCAATGAATCCTTCTGGTCGAATCCGCCGGTCTCGTGCATGGAACCTAATTCCTTATCGTAAAGTGAAGTTGGTGATTCCCTCGCGACGGTGAACACGTTGCCCTTGTAAATCTGGAGGGTCACTTGGCCGTTTACATATTCCTGGCTTTTGTTGAATGCCGCGGTGAGGAAGTCCATTTCGGGGGAGAACCAGAAACCATTGTAAACTATCTCGGCGTAGATGGGTGAGAGCATATCCTTCAACCGCATAACCTCCCTGTCCATAGCTATGGCCTCGATATCCCTATGCGCAATCATTAGCAACGTGCCGCCGGGAGTTTCGTACAAGCCTCTTGACTTGATTCCGACGAACCTGTTTTCAACCATGTCCATTCTTCCCACCCCGTTCTCTGATCCGACCTGATTCGCGTAAAGGAAAAGGTCTAGCGGGTCGGTTTTGACTATGCCGTCACTCTTGTTTTCTATCTTAACAGGAGTACCATCTTTGAAGTGTACGAGTATATTGGTAACTTTGTCAGGCGCGCTCATGGGCGAGGAGGTTCTGGAGTAAACACTCTCGTCAGGCACGTGAGCCGGGTCCTCCAGTATGCCCGCTTCGTGGCTAATGTGAAGCAGGTTTTCATCCTCGGAATATGGTTTCTTGTGTGTCTGCGCAATCGAAATGCCGTTCTTCTTTGCGTAATCGATTAGGTCATCTCTGCCCTTGAATTGAGCAAGGAACTCGGCATCCTTCCAAGGAGAGATCACCTTGATGTCCGGTTTTAGCGCATAGTAAGTGAGCTCGAACCTCACCTGGTCATTGCCCTTGCCAGTAGCGCCATGAGCAACATACGCCGCTCCTTCATTCTTGGCCACTTCGATCTGGTACTTAGCGATAAGCGGCCTGGCAAGCGAAGTACCAAGAAGGTACCTGCTCTCGTAGATCGCGTCAGCCCGAATTGCGGGGAAGATATAGTCGGTGACAAACTCCTTCCTCAAATCCTTAATGACAACTTTCTTCGCGCCGATCTTCAGAGCCTTTTGTTTCGCGGCCTCAAAGTCATCCTTCTGCCCCACATCCCCTACATAGCAAATAACTTCGAAGCCCTTGTCGATAAGCCACTTGAGAATACAAGACGTGTCTAAACCTCCCGAGTACGCCAAAACCACTTTCCTGTTGGCTCCTCCGTTAAACCCTAATTTCTCGCCTTCCGCCTCGTCTTCTGGTTCCATCACAATCGCTTACCAAATTTCGTAATTCGCAAAAGAGGATTCGTGTGTCATTTCGAACGAATGTGTCTGTTCGCAATAATCAGACTGGATGTTGGTGTGGGCCACCATTCCTGCAACAAGCAGGCAAGTACTCGTCGTCGAATCCTTCGTCGGTAATTTCTGAGCTATTGGTTCTGGAGTCAGATGGGTTATAGTTACTCAACTAGATCACACTTTTGTTAATGAAACTTCATTGAAGTGGCCGCCTTAATACGGATTCATTAAAATATATTCCGGTTAGCTACCGATTCACTTAAACCAGTTTATGGCCGGACCAAATGCGTGTGTGCTAAGATTCCTAGAGATTTGCTTCGTCGTTGATGTCTTCCTAGACGATAACGGCATTCAGCGCACGCGAAGCCTGTAGATCTCAGTCCTGTGATGATAGATTATTGCTTGAGTTCAGGCGGTGGCGATTGAGATTTCCGGGATAACCGTGTAGAATGGTATGTCTATAGATGTCCACCTTGTCGCCGAAGTTGGGAATACGCCCAGTGTGATGGTCGCAGCGAAGGGGCCTGCTACGTCAAATATCACGAGCCCGCTCCCGAACCAGACTGTTTGCCCGGCTGAGTTTATTGAAGGCCCATTGAAGCCTATGACCGTTGCACCGTAAGCGGTTTGGACTACGTTTGATGGTTGCATGGAGACGCCCCAAACGGTAAAATATGGATTATCAGAAACAGTAACATTGGCCAGTAGCCAAACCGACTTGCCAACCGAAATCTCCTCCCCAAATACTTCGTAACCAATCTTCACAATCAACGTAACCGTTGAATTGATGGGGTACTCGAATTGTTTCACGCCGTACTCAGTTTGCGACTTCATCTTCGTACCTACGGCTTTCCCAATCCATTGTTGAATAGTTGGATTATTGTAGATGCCTAGAAAGCCGAATGCAATAGCTAGTATAAGGATGCAGATTGCTCCAAAGTACAGGTGTAGTTTTCTTTGCCTGTTAGCGAACAACTAAGCTTCCCCAGAATCAATTTTGGACCTTTGAGCATTAATGGTTCTAGCGTCTTCTCTGCAAATGTCGCAGAGAATTGAGACGTCAATTCGTCACGTAAATGAATCCACTAAAGTATTGGCACGTGCAAATAATCGACGATGATCTGTAAGTGTGACCGAACACGATGCCATTTTCAATCATAGAATGTGTCCGCTATTCCGACAGTACTGAAGATACTTCATTGATAGCCGATAAATCCGTCTTATAGAGGATCGTAGTATGCTTTACACACGCACTGATTGAAACGGGAACGGATCAAGTAGTAAGCGATGATTGAGAGCTTGTTGCAATATCTAGTCTTCTTGTCGGCTGGAACTTTCTTGGTTGCTGCGTATGTTTACGTAAGGTCAATGTTGAAGGGGAGTGTAAAGCCAAACCGAGTGAGCTGGGCGCTATGGTCGATCGCGCCGATGATTAGTTTTTCTGCATCCGTTTCCAATGGCACGGGTTTAGCTGCTGTCCCGGTGTTTATGGCAGGGTTCGGTCCGCTCATAATCTTCGTCGCCTCATTTGCCGTGAAGGGGGGGCATTGGAAGTTGGCCAAACTTGATTATTCCTGCGGACTGCTGTCCGTTCTAGCCTTGGTTTTCTGGGCGATGACAAGCGACCCAGATATTGCAATCGGGTTCTCTATATTGAGCGACACTCTGGCCTCGGTTCCAACGATCATAAAAGGGTGGCAGTATCCGGAAACAGAGTCAGCATGGCCGTACTTGGTTGGAATCTTCGGTGGCTTGACGAGCTTCCTCGCAATCACTGAATGGACGTTCTCACAATACGCATTCCCAGCGTACCTGGTGATAATTGGTATACCTCTGGTCGCGGGAGTTTCTCGCCAAAGAATTTCTAGGTATCTCTGAAAAATTACCGTCGACATCCCAAGCGACGCGGTTTGAACATTAATGTGGTGAACTTATGCAGCAAGCGAAAAGACAATTCGTTCACACACCTAGCGCACTCATCGTTTAACGTATGTGGCTGCGATTCTCAGCATCGCGGTCAAACTTGTTTCAACATCTTGATCTTTTGTTGCCCATGATGAGACACTGATCCTCATCGCGGTCCGACCTTGCCAGACTGTCTTTCCGCACCAACATGTGCCATCTTCTTGCAATTCCGAAATGATCTTCCTCGTAGTGTCGGCATCACCGAAAGAAACCAGTACCTGGTTGAGCACGACATCGTTTAAGATCTCATAACCCGCGTCGCTGAGACCTTGGGCAAATCTTCTTGCATGCCGGCAGGTTCGCTCGATGAGATCTGCGAGTCCCGATCGGCCAAGAGAACGCAACGCTGCCCATACCTCGACCCCTCGAGCGCGCCTAGAGAGCTCAGGAGTGTAATCAGACGGGTCTCGGTGCGCTTGGCTCGCTGGCAAATATTCCGCACTAACTGCCATGCAGGCCCGCAAAGCTTCACTGTCTCGAACGAAGGCCAATCCGGAATCATAGGGGGTATTCAACCATTTATGAGCGTCTGTCGCCCAGGAGTCAGCATCCTCAACTCCATCCGCTAAATTCGCTAAAGATGGAGCCGCTGATGCCCAGAGTCCAAATGCTCCGTCCACGTGAACCCAAGCTCCGGATTCGTGCGCTTGCAGACAAATTTCTTTCGTAGGATCGAACGCGCCAGTGTTCACGTTGCCAGCTTGCGTGCAAACTATGGTATTCGACGAAAGCTTGGGCAAGGAGTCGGTGCGCATTCGCCCTTGGTCGTCCACCGGCACTTTGATAACCCTATTTCGTCCAAACCCGAGCATTCCTAGAGCTTTGAACAGAGACGGGTGTGCTTCAGCACCGACGACCAACTGTATCTCCGGCGCACCGATTAACCCGTCGGATTCTACATTCCAGCCTGCACGTGCGAGAACTGCGTGCCTCGCAGCCGCTAGGGCGGAGAAGTTAGCTAGCGTGTCGCCAGTGACGAAAGCGCCGCCAGAATTCGATGGTAACTTGAAGATGTCGAGAAGCCAACGCAACGCAATCTCTTCGAGTCGAGCCGTTCCT
>DATIYC010000023.1:0-18641 GCA_035517955.1 Candidatus Acidiferrales bacterium
TATCTATTAGTACAGCGTTGGTGCCATGTGCGTTTGCATAGTTTACCGCGTCGAACGCGACTGCTGCAGAATCCGCACCGTACGAGTGCTTGATCGTTCTAACTCCAATACGTCTAGCATGCTCTTCAATCTGCTCAATCGAGCCGGTTCGGTACGTATCAGCGGCTGCAATGAGAACCGTGTAACCATTCTTGGAGAGCAGATGAGCCACTTTAGCTATAGAGCTCGTCTTCCCTGTTCCATTCACGCCGACAAAGAGGATTATGGTGGACTTATGCTCGGCTTTACTCTCATCGAGAACCTTGAAGAATCCTTCCCCACCGCTGCCCTTGAGCAGCTCAAGCAGTACCTCTCGCAGTACGACTTTTGCGGGCTCGCTGGAGTCTGTGAAACGGCGAATTTGAGTCACCTCAAGTTTGTTCCGCAACCCATCGCATATTTTTTTGGCGACGTCGTATGCGACGTCATTCTGAACGAGAACAAGAAGAAATTCGTCTAGGATTTGGTTAATGTCCTTATCTGACAACTCTTTTTGCGAAATTTTCTGAACTAGTCCGTTTACGCTTAGTTTCAACTTGTCGAACAAGAATTCTCGCTTCAAGGTGACGCAGGATATTGGACTAGTCGATTAGTTGGCGGTTTGGGGTCTGGGGGTTCCTCGTCTGAGGAGGTCTTCGAGGGCGTCGCGGTCCTGCTGGTATCTGGTCGCGGTTTGGTCTAATTGTTGCTGAATGGAGGTTCTTGCCTTTTCAAGCTCCTGAAGCCTTACCTTCAACTCTTCCACAGAACTTCCAACGTCTTTTTCAATAGCCACTCCCGCGCCAATGCCCATGATTAAGTTCTTCGAGTCAGCAACTTGCATTCTAACGTAGGAGCCTGCGCCGACCGGAATGAGAGTTGCTTCACCCTCCTTTACGTTCTTCATTCCTTCGAGGGTGTTGAAGGCTAGGGTGACTTCGTTGATTGCTGCGCGGACAATGTCAAGTCTTGATTGGAGAACTCCAATGGATCCTTCGAGGAGTCGTATTTCCGTGGCTAGTTGCCTGACTACGTCTTCCTCTTTTACCTGAGACGATGCCATCTTCTATGCCTTAACTTCGGGCGCTTCTTCCTTCGATTCCTTGATGTCTACAACTTTAATCTCAAACTGCCGTGCCCTATGCCTGCTTCCCATTTCAGCGTAGACCCGTTGGAGCGCGTGTTCCTTCTTCAGGGCGCTTACTTCGACGGAGAATGGTATGGTGTGGGTTCCTTTCTTGATTTCACCAGTTATTCTGTACTTTCTTACTTCTGACATCGGCAGTTACGACCTCGCCCTATGGCTGCGATGTCTGCTATTAATCTGAAGGTTTCCGTATCTGAGCCAGTCTTAACACAGAATAGCGGCACGATCGTCTCTTCGAGGATGGGCTCACCACTGACTTTGTTTCCGCTAAAGTAGGCTGCGCGGATGTCTCCGAAATAGGGCCCCTGTACTTCCTTCTCCTAACCTCGAATCTATCCTTCATCTTACGAGGCTCGGTTAATGGTGCTTCGGGGGTGGTGCTCTCTAATTGGATGCATAGTGCGTAGTGACTGACTGATAGAGCAATAGCTTGTTTTGATTGAGGCAACTCGTATCTTCGCGAACTCTTCGCTGGTATTATTAGAAGTTGATGCGCTCACACCTTCACTGGTGTCAGGAGACATGGTCGACTTCTCTAAACTAACAGTAGTGGATGCCCACTGCCACTCCTACCTCGAATCCCCTAAAACATTGAACGATGCTGGGTTTGCCCGATATGCAAGCATTCTGTCCACGCCACCGAGTTTTCTGGAAGGAAAATTCAAGCCACCAGCAGACCTGCTTCAGAGATCCAAAGTCAGACTCTCAACGATGGATTTGGAACAACCATACGTCCACCTTATGATTCGATGGCTAGCCGAGTCCTTTCATTGCAAACCTAACGTAGAGTCGGTTGCCAAAGCAAGGAGCGCAAGAGCGAACGACTTTGACCAATACGTGAAGGAGCTGTTTGATGACGTAGTGCTTCGTGGTCTGGTTATGGATGGTGGATATCCGGCGTTAGCGGAAGAGGACCTGAAACGTTTTCCCGCGAAAGTTGTAAAAGTCTTCCGCATTGAAACCTTCATCAACGATTTGTTGAAGAAATATCATTCCTTTAGTGAATTTTGCTCGGCCTACGAGTACGGAATCCGAGATGCAGTCAAGAACGGAGGATTCGTGGGGCTCAAGACCATCATCGCCTACAGGACTGGTCTTAAGGTTAGGCGAGTTGAGGAGTCGGTTGCGAAGCGAGATTTTCTTGAGGCCAAGGAGGGTGAAGCACGAGTTGCGTGGTTTGGTCCGAGGGTTAAAGCGCTTCGAGATTTTCTTGTGGTCAGGGCATTGGAGCTTTGTATCGACCTAGACATTCCAATGCAAATACACACCGGCGTCGGCGACTTCGATATACTTCTGGATCAATGTGACCCAGCCCTACTCTATGACCTACTAAAAGACGACAAACTTCGTTACGCAACAATCGTCCTTGTTCATTCTGGTTTTCCAGACAACCAGAATGCGGCCTTCATGGCTTCAGTTTTACCGAACGTTTTCCTAGACTTCTCACTCACAATCCCCTTCCTCAACCCGACCAGCCATGAGCGTGTTAGGGAGATGTTGGAGATCGCGCCAAGTTCGAAGGTGATGTACGCTTCAGATGGGTTCAGTATTCCTGAGATCTTTTGGTTTAGCGCAAAGGTGGGGAAGAGAGTGCTTGAGAAATGCTTCGCAAGTTTTGCTGAAGAGAAACTTTACGATGAGAATGAGATAAACCAAAAAGCTACGCAGATTCTGTCAGAAAACGCAATCCAGCTCTATCGTGTTCCTAAATAAGTTACCAGATGCAATACTTCATCCGAGTTCTTTTATCGAGGCCGAAGATGAGTACGCCACCGACTCTCACTTGTCGCGTGAATCGATCGCAAAACTCATCCAGGAAAAACAGGTTAAGTTTCTAAGCGTCGAATATGTTGACTTTGCGGGAATTTCTCGAGGCAAAGCTGCGAGCGCTGAAGACCTGGATTCATTTCTTGAGCATGGAATAGGGTTCGCTAAGGGTAACTTCGGATTAACCGCCTACGATACGCTTGCTGCCGAAGCTGGTTATACGCCGGGCTGTGGCGAGGCAGCCCTCATTCCAGATCCCGACACTTTCGCGGTTGCACCATACGCAAGGAACCTCGGCCGATTCATGGGCGATCTTAGAAATGCTGACGGGTCAACTTGGGAACTCTGCCCACGAAGCATCTTCAAGGACTTCTTGAAGAAAACCGAAAACATGGGTTACAAGTATTTTGGAGGAGCAGAGATGGAATTCAACATTGTACGACGAGAAGGAGGCCAGATTCTGCCATGGACGTTAACCGCGATACAAGCGCAGCATGGACTTGAGGTTGGTGCGGGCCTTCTTGATGAGATCGTCGAGAACGTTGAGGCCATGAATGTCAGGACCATCAAGGCGCATGCAGAGGGTGGCGGAAGCTTTGGAGGGCATTTCGAGATTGACCTTCACCACCATAACGGTGTCAAATGTGCGGATGATGTAGTCACCTTCCGGGACGCTGCAAAATGCATCGCGCAACAGAAGGGTCTCATAGCCACTTTCCTCGCGAAAGCAGGCGACTCCTTCACGGGAAGCGGCATGCACATGAACAGCAGCCTCTGCGACGCAAAAACTAACGGAAACCTGTTCGGTGACCCTGACGACAAACGCGGGCTAGGCCTAAGCCAGCTAGCTTACTATTTCATTGGCGGAATCCTAACGCACACTCGTTCCCTTTGCGCAGCGGTGGCAGCGAACGTGAATTCATACAAGCGACTAATTCATCCGGGGCATTGGGCAGCAGACGGTGTGTTCTACGCACCCGGACACCGAGGGGCAGCCGTAAGGGTTCCATTTACCTACAAATCAACTAGTCCGCACATAGAATTCCGTGTACCAGACCCTGCTTGCAACCCATACATCGCCTTCACATGTCTACTCGCGGCGGGCATGGATGGGATACAACGCAAGATTGACCCAGGCGAACCAATCACGGATGAGGTTAGCCGGTGGAATAGTGCTGAGCGTAGGAAGAGGGGGATCGAACCGTTGCCGAAGAGCTTGTACGAGGCGGTTGAGGATTTCAGGAAAGACGACGTGTTCAAGCAGGCCCTGGGAACCGCGTTCTTTGATGAGTACGTGAACATGAAACTAGGTGAATGGGACGAGTACAGCGCGCGGGTGACTCCGTGGGAAATTGAGACCATGATTAATTATCATTAGTCAGCCGACTGTCAGCAGATAGTTCCTCACACCTTTATCGTCAAGCTCGACGACCACACCACGTAGCATTCCCTCGGTATACTCACTGCCAGGGTTGAGGCAAAGGGTTCTGCCGATCTTGATGAAACCACGTGATTCGTGAATGTGCCCATGTAGGCCTACAGCTGGTTGATACTTCTCTATAGCCTTTCGAACTGATGTGCTTCCGGCAGATGTCATGATTATTTCAGATCCCCCGTATACGGGTTTGAGGTTCTCATCTAATTTCGGGCATGTATCAAGTCCCGAGTCGAACGGTGGAACGTGCAGGTTGAAGATGCATCTTTGCATGTCTTGGACCTTTCCGATCATTGCGTCAAGTTTCGAAGCTAGTTCCTCCTCTGAGCATTCTCGTGGGGTCTTCCATGGGGTGGGGTTGCTCCAACCGCTGCTTAGCATTTCTCGGCCGTCTTCGAGTGTAACAAGTTCCCCTTCAGGGTCGACCACGTATTTCGAACTCTTCAGAACGTCTTCAACTTCCATTCGGTCGTCGTTGCCCCCGGTCATGTAGACTTTGACGCCCTTGTCTTTCAGCCTCTCTTCGGCCAGGGACATCCACCTGCGGAGCGTGTTGAGCATGACGTCTGTGAAGACCGCATCCATCTTGGCCGGGTTCTTTCGGAGTTCAAGAATCTCATCTTCTGTAGTTCGGTATGGGTAGTAGCCTGTGAACCTGATCTTCTTCTCGAGGTCCTCGACCTCTTTGTCAGATTTGAGGGTGTATTTGTTGCTTAGAAACTCGCAGGTAAAGGTTCCATCTGAGCCTTTGGCTATCGGGACGATTACTTTGCCAGTAATGTCGCCACCTAGAATCAGCGTATTTACCTTGTAAGCTTGAGGTGTGTTCAAGAATTTCAGGAAGCATTTTTCTGAACCATGAACGTCGGTCGCGTAGAATAAGCGGAGTCGAGAAGCCATGGTTTTTCAGACCTACTTGCCTCGGTGTGAGTTGAGTATGGGTAAAATGGCCTAAGTACTTGTATTTACCTTAAATTTTAGGTTGAATTCCGAATCGTCAGTTTATTATACATTGTTTGGTTCACACAGGGGGAGGAAATACCTTGGAATCACAATATTTCGTAAGAAAAGCAAGTGGTCTAGTCAGAGATTTCGGTGCAGCTGACCTTATCCTAATCGCTTCAGCTATGGTCTTTGGACTCGTGTTCACAACAACCCAGTTTCCTTGGTTCTACGGATTCAACCCTGGGGCAGATCTAGGACTTTCATTGACTATCGCAGGAATCCCATTCGTCTTTCTGATGCTCACCTACTGGGTAATCGGCGTCGTAATGCCTAGATCTGGTTCCGACTACGTTTGGGTTGGCCGAGTGTTTCACCCATCGATCGGCTTTGCGTGGTCCTTCCTCTACATGTTCGCAGTGTTCACAACTGCGTACGTGGGAAGTGGATTGATTCCCTTCGCATATGCGTTATCAATCGCTGTAACAATCTGGGGACTCCTATTCAACAATCCAGGATTGACAGGCTTAGGTGCTTTCTTCAGTTCAACGGGTGGCACGCTCATGATCGGCATCGCTTTCACTCTCTTCTTCGCAGCCCTAGCAATTCTGGGAACCCGCCTCATCAAAAGCCTACTCTACGTTTCATGGGCCGCAGCCCTCGTAGGTATCGCCATCATGTGGTGGCTTCTCAGCACAAGTAACCCCGGAACCTTTGCCACAAAATGGAATGCAGTGATGACTGGCTATCCAACTTACCAGGCATTAGGGCACGCAGCCGTCACGGCAGGCTACACGCCACCGATTGGCGGAATGGTTGCTGTAATGGGAGCCCTACCGCTCGCCTCGTTATTCCTCTTTGGAGGCAATTATGGAGGAAACGTCATCGCCGGTGAAGTCAAGGATGTGCGAAAGACTGTACCTCTCGCTCTATTCCTATCGCTAATTCTTGGCATAGTCTACTGGAGCATTTCAGGATTCCTGACTCTAAATGCCGTAGGCCCAAACTGGTTCACCTCGATTGCTTGGATGTGGGACAACAATGCAGCCGCTTACGGCGCTCAATTGCCATTCCCGCCATCGCAACCGTTGCTCCTGTCGGTGATTGCGTACCCGAATGCGATACTGCTTGGTTTGATCTTCCTTACCTACTTCGTCGGATCCGTTCAGATACTCTTCGTGTATTTCTGGGTACCAAGCAGGTACTTCTTCGCCTGGTCTTTCGACAGGTTGATCCCAACCAAATTCGCGGACGTGAACAAGAGATTGCACACGCCTCACGTGGCCATAGCAGCGATGACAGTTCTGTCAGTACTCATCCTCCTGCTCTATAGCTTCACAAGTTGGCCCTCAACATTCACACTTGGAACCTTCTTGTGGGGAGTATCTTACGTGATACCAGCGCTCGCCACAGTTGTCTTCCCATTCACGAAGAAGGATCTTCTTGAGCAAGCGCCTGAGTTCATGCGGAAGAAAATTGTGGGCGTACCCTTAGTCTCTATTCTCGGTGCACTCGCCGCGATATCATTCGCCTACCTAGGATACATTGCTTACACGAACCCACTGATTACCTCGCCGACGATTTCAGGATTAGGAATAGCCATAGCTATTCTCATCGGATGCTTCGTCGTCTACTTTGCATCTCTAGCATACCACAAATCGCATGGCCTCGACATCGGTATGGCCTTCAAGGAACTTCCACCAGTCTAAACTTAGATGTAGACCTGAAAGTTCCTCTTCTCTCCTTTTTCTATTCATTCTGACTAATTTTGGGCAAAAACATTTTGGCATTTTACGTTTCTTCGCTGATAGCGAAGCGTTGGATTCAATAGTGAACATAGCACCCGCCATTAGAGTACTTGAGTGAGAAAATGTCTCCATTACCGCGAGATTTCGTCGGTTACGGAAAAGACTTACCCAAGGTAAAGTGGCCAAAGGGCGCGCAGCTAGCCCTCACAATAGCAGTGAATTATGAGGCAGGTAGTGAGCGCGCGGTTGGGTTTGGTGACGACGCCGCTGAAACTTTTGGTGAGTTTCCTATGTACGGTGCCCCGCCAAAACGTGACATGGCCATAGAATCGATCTTCGAGTACGAAACTCGTGTCGCTATATGGCGCATGCTCCGACTATTCGATAAACATAAGGTCAAGACAACGTTCTTCGCCACAGCGAAAACCCTTGAGACCAATCCCGAAGCAGCGAAAGAAATTGTGGGAAGAGGGCATGAGATCTGCAGCCACGGTCTCCGATGGATTGAACATTTCACACTAAGCCTCGCAGAGGAGAGAGACGTAATCCGAAAAGCAATCGCGCTGATAGAGAAGACTACGGGGCAGCGTCCCTTAGGCTGGTATTGTAGAGAGCCTAGCGAGAACACGATTGAGTTACTTGCTGAGGAGGGGGGTTTTGTTTACGGATCGGACATCTACAACGACGACCTCCCATACTACGTAAACGTAAAGGACAAGAACTTCCTCCTAATTCCATACACTCCTGACGTGAACGATTTTCACTACTTCTCCAACAGGTTCAGCAATTCTGAGGAATTTTATCAGTACCTCAAAGACTCATTCGACGTAATGTACGAGGAAGGTTTGAAGAATCCTAAGCTTATGAACGTCGGCCTCCATGTCAGAATATCGGGACGACCGGGAAGGACGGCAGGGGTCGACAGATTCCTGAAGTATGTACGCGCCAAACGTAGAGTATGGATTGCGCGGAGAATAGATGTGGCGAGATGGTGGCTCGACCACTACAAACCGCAAAACTAAATTTTGAAATTACGTGATACGCAACGACGTAATTGTACGAGAGAAACTTGCTTTTTTTCGCCGTCTTTTTAACTCTTAATCATGAAAAATCATGGTTTTTCCGCGGAAAATCGTTTCAGCCTGATGATATGAATTCTATATTCTGCCTCTTATGCAAAGTTCTGTCGGTTTATCGGGTTGGGCCATTGAACTTGCCCTGATACTGGGTTCCCGGTGATCTGGTTGCAAGTGAATGCTGTTGACGTTGCGCCCCCGTCGGAGGACAAGCGATGGAAGCTCGTACAAGCCACGATGCGGAGACATGGGTATCAGCCGAACGCTTTGATTGAAACGCTTCACACAGTTCAAGAGACATTCGGATATCTCGAAAAGAAGAGTTTACAGTTCGTTGCCCAAGCCCTACGCGTCCCATTAAGCCGCGCTTACGGCGTCGCCACCTTCTACCACTTCTTCAGTTTGAAACCTCCCGGAAAACACACTTGTGTAGTTTGTGTAGGAACAGCATGCTACATCAGGGGAGCCCAAGGCCTACTCAACGATATTGAAAACGTCACAGGAATCAATCCAGGTGAGACCACGCCCGACGGACAAGTGTCACTCGTTACGGCCCGCTGCTTGGGATCATGCGGTTTAGCGCCAAATGCAGTATTCGACGGGGAAGTTGCAGGTAAACTGTCCCCAGCAGACGCCCTTAAACGCGTTGAAAGGTGGATGAAAGATGAACCCTGAAGAGCTTGAAGCAATAGCCGAAAAAGAAGAACTCCTAGCGCAATCCTTCAAACACCGGATCCACATCTGCGGTGCCGCCGGCTGCCTTTCAGGGCACAGTGAAGCGGTGAAACAGGCATTCGACGCGGAAATCAAGAAACGCGGATTGGAGAAGCAATGTAGAATAAAACAGGTCGGATGCCTAGGCCTCTGCGCACTTGGACCACTTGTAGCCGTTGACGGAGAACACATACTCTACCGCAACGTGACCGTTGACGACGTGCCAAAGATTGTTGAGGCTCTTGATAAGAAACCTGTAGAGGCATTGCGCTTATCGCTTGAGGAACCGTTCTTCAGTCATCAAAACAAGATAGTTCTGGATACCTGCGGAAAAGTAGACCCAGAAAGAATAGAGGACTACATCGCTCTCGGAGGTTACAGGGCGCTTCGCAAGGCCATATGCGAAATGCGACCCGCCGACGTAATCGAGCAAGTCACTCAAAGTGGTTTACGTGGACGTGGCGGAGCAGGTTTCCCTACCGGACTCAAGTGGGGGACCGTAGCGAAAGCGGTTAGTACACGACGATTCATTGTCTGCAACGCAGATGAGGGTGATCCTGGCGCTTTCATGGACCGAACCATACTCGCAAGTGACCCACACAAAGTGATTGAAGGAATAATCATCGGCGCCTACGCCGTAAGCGCCTCAGAAGGCTACATCTACGTTCGTGCGGAATATCCACTCGCAATCAAGCGCTTAAGAACAGCAATTCACCAAGCGCAACGCGCGGGATTGTTAGGCAACAACATTTTCGGCACCTCCTTCAGCTTCAACATCGAACTACGACTTGGTGCCGGAGCTTTCGTATGCGGCGAGGAAACTGCCCTTATTGCATCAATAGAGGGCAAGCGTGGAACACCCCGACCCCGCCCACCATTCCCCGCTGAGGCTGGATTGTGGGGCCTTCCGACCCTAATCAACAACGTCGAGACATATGCACACGTCCCCCGTATAATCCTCGAGGGTGGCGACTGGTATGCCAAAATCGGCACCGAGAAGAGCAAGGGCACGAAGATGTTTGCCCTCGCGGGACGCGTCAAGAACAGTGGTCTAATCGAAGTCCCTATGGGCACAACACTTCGCGAAATCATCTTCAAAATTGGTGGAATCCAAGAAGGACACCGCTTCAAGGCAGTACAAACTGGCGGACCTTCTGGCGGTTGTATTCCCGCACAATTTCTCGACACACCAGTCGACTATGAGTCACTAACACGGCTCGGATCCATAATGGGATCGGGCGGAATGGTGGTAATGGATGAGACATCTTGCATGGTTGATGTGGCGAAGTATTTCATTGATTTCTGCAGGTCGGAATCATGCGGCAAATGCGTACCGTGCCGCGTCGGAACTGCTCAGATGCATGACATCCTTTGCAGAATCACGGATGGCAAAGGAACAATAGAAGATCTCACATTACTCGAAGAACTCTGTGACCTAGTCAGGAATACGAGCCTCTGCGGCCTAGGACAAACGTCAGCGAACCCGATTCTCAGTACCTTGCGATACTTCCGCGATGAATACGTCGCTCACATCCAAGACAAGACTTGTTCTGCGAGCGTCTGCAAAATGAACGGGAGGGCGTCGTCGACTTGACTAAGCCAGTAACCGTCAAGACATTCTCAATCGACGAACAGGACGTAAATGGAAGAGAAAACCAAACGGTTCTAGAGGTAGCACGGGAAAATAACATATTCATACCAACCCTCTGCCAACTCGACGGCCTATCTTCCGTTGGCGCGTGCCGACTATGCTTGGTCGAAATTAAAGGGCGGCCGAAACTTTTCCCCGCCTGTACGCTATTTCCGGAAGAGGGAATGGAAGTAGTCACAAGTTCGGAACGGCTGAAGAACTATCGTCGAATGATCGTAGAACTCATCTTCTCCGAACGCAACCACATTTGTTCAATCTGCGTCTCAAGCGGGCATTGTGAATTGCAGAGCTTGGCGCAAACTCTGGGTGTCACCCACGTTCACTTCCCTTACCGCTATCCTCCAATGTCTGTGGAGGCTTCGCACAAAGAGTTCACGTTGGATCACAACCGTTGTATTCTATGCATGCGATGTGTGCGAGTTTGCGATGAAATCGAAGGTGCACATGTTCTCGACGTGATGAAACGAGGTATTGACAATCGGATCGTGATTGACCTAGATGAACCGTGGGGCACTTCAGAGACTTGTACTAGTTGTGGAAAATGCGTGCAGGTTTGTCCAACTGGCGCTCTATTCGAGAAGGGGATGTCAGTCATGGAGATGACTAAGCGCAAGCAGTTTCTGAGCTACTTGACGATTATGCGGGAGGCTCATGAATGAAAGCTCGTGTCGCAACTGCTTGGCTCAGTGGTTGTTCCGGGTGCCACATGTCCTTTCTTGATATGGACGAGAAAATCATGGAGATCGCCGACAAAGTCGATTTAGTATACGGTCCACTTGTCGACATCAAAGAGTTTCCGGAAAATGTGGACGTAACATTCGTCGAAGGCTCGGTTAACAATACAGATAACGAAAAACAAATTCGCATCATACGAGAACGGACACGAATTCTTGTTGCGCTCGGAGACTGCGCAGTGACTGGTAATGTTCCCACGATGCGAAACACCTTCAAAGACAATCAAGTCCTTGAACGCGCCTACCTCGAGAAGTGCAACCATGACCCCCAAGCCCCAAGCAAAGATGTTCCGCGGCTACTCCATCACGCAGATCCAATTCACTCGAAGGTGAAAGTCGACTTGTTTGTTCCAGGTTGTCCACCTTCCGCCGATTTGATCGTCCACGTTGTTTCAGAGTTGCTGGAGGGTCGAATGCCCGTCGTCACTTCGATCTCGAGATTCGGTAATTCGCTAAAGGAGGAAGCGTGAAAAATGAAAACAATCACAATCGAACCCGTAACCCGCATAGAGGGGCACGCGAAGATAACGATCGAATTGGACGAGAAGGGGAACGTCAACGACGCACATTTTCACGTAACGGAATTTCGTGGTTTCGAGAAGTTTTGCGAAGGCCGCCCGTTCCATGAAATGCCGTCGCTTATGGCCCGTATTTGTGGAATATGCCCCGTTAGCCACCTCTTGGCGTCTGCGAAAGCTTGCGACGACCTAATGGCGGTACACATCCCCGACACTTCAGTAAGCCTTCGTCGCCTACTCAACTTAGCACAAATCATTCAGTCACACGCGTTGAGTTTCTTCTACCTATCCAGCCCAGATCTGGTTATGGGTAAGGACACTGCCCCGTCTCAGCGGAACATCCTCGGCCTGATTAAGACTAACCCAGACCTAGCTCGAGATGGTATCCGTCTTAGGCAATTTGGCCAAACCGTCATCGAGCTGCTAGCCGGAAGTCGTATTCACCCAGCATGGGTTGTTCCAGGAGGAGTCAACGTTCCGCTAACCTCAGAGACAAGGGACAAGATTGGGTCACGAATTCCGGAAGCGCTGGCAACAATTCAAAGAATCCTAGGCTGGTACAAGTCCACTCTAAATCATTACGAGGAAGACATTCAGACATATGCCAACTTCCCTACGCTCTTCATGAGCTTGGTTACGCCGGAGGGCGGGTTGGAGCACTATGACGGATGCCTACGAATCATAGATGAAAAGGGATCGATCGTTGAAGACATGGTTGATCCTAAAGCTTACCAACGTTACATTGAGGAAGCAGTCGTCCCATACTCATACCTAAAGGCGCCATACTTCAAGCAGCGCGGCTACCCGGACGGAATTTACCGAGTAGGCCCACTTGCCCGCTTAAACACGATAAACAAAGTTGACACCCCACTCGCGCAGAAGGAATGGTTGGAATACAGGGAATCACTCGGAAAGGTTGTTCTCAGCAATTTCCACAACCATTACGCGAGACTCATCGAGATCCTATTTTCGATCGAACGAATGCAGGAACTCCTAGAAGATGATGGGATCCTGAATAGTCGTGTTCGGGCGCTGGCTGGGCCGAATAGTAGTGAAGGTATTGGCGTTACGGAAGCTCCTCGCGGAACTCTGATTCATCACTATAATATCGACGAGAATGGGCTCGTAACACGAGCGAACCTCATCGTCGCCACAGGCCACAACAACCTGGCAATGAATCGTGGAGTGCTGCAAGTAGCCAAGTACTTCGTGAAGGGCCAGCAAATCGAGGAAAGAATTTTGAATCGTGTTGAGGCTGTGATTAGAACCTTCGACCCTTGCCTCAGTTGCTCCACGCATGCACAAGGCCAGATGCCGATACACCTCAGCCTAGTCAACTCGAAGGGCGAGGTATTGGATGAAGTGAAACGATACTAACATAGTCGTGGGCGAAATGGCAAGTGCTCTTGTAATTGGCTGTGGCAACAGTCTCAGGCAAGATGATGGGGCTGGCTATTGTGCGGCCGAACAATTGAATGCAGCCGAGTTCAAAAGCCCTGTACGAGTCATAGCCTGCCAACAACTCACTCCAGACCTTGCATCTGAAATGAGCAACGTCGACCGAGTTGTACTGATCGACGCTACAGCAGTTGGTTCTCCAGGAGATGTATTAGTGCAGAAGGTTGAGCCACCAGATCGAATTGACACAAGCATTACACACGAGCTTCAACCCGGGGCGCTTCTTGAAGCCGCACGTGCATTGTTTCATTCGAACGCGGAAATGTACTTAGTCACTATAACCGGCGAATCATTCGATTTCGGAGCGCAGTTATCCAGAACTGTTCAGGCAGCCATGCCCGAGGTCTACCGACGAGTAATCCAACTCTTGGGTTCGTAGATCAAGCTCACCCAAATCTGAAATGTTTTTATTAGGCAAGGGAAATCGTCCCTTAGAAAATTGACTAAAGGGTCCCACTTCGTTGCCACTTGCCAAGGACGACATAGCTAAGGCGCTCAGTGAATTACGTAAGAATCTGACCAAGAAGAAATTCTCGCAATCTATTGACATAGTCGTTAGGCTTCGCGAGGTTGACTTGAAGAAGCCAGAGAACAGGATCAATGAAACTATACCGCTTCCCAACCCGCCTGAGAAGGCGTTGAAGATTTGCGTGATCGCCTCGGGCGACTTGGCCACGAGGGCTAAGGCCGCTGGAGCAGATCTGCTTGTCAGTCGGCAGGATATCGATAATTTGGGTAAGGACAAGAAGGCGGCGCGGAAGATGGCTCAGGAGTATGATTTCTTCATTGCCGAAGCCCCTCTCATGCCACTTGTCGGTAGAGCCTTAGGGTCATTCCTTGGTCCTAGAGGCAAGATGCCCACCCCTGTTCCGCCAAACGCAGCGATTGACCAAGTGGTCGCAAACCACCGGAAGATGGTTCGGGTTCGAATGCGAGAGCAACCAGTCCTCCAATGCCGTGTTGGTACGGAGGCGATGGCTGACGAGAAGTTAGTGGAGAATATTCAGGCGGTTGTTTCAAGAATTGAGCAGAAGCTTGAACGCGGTCTGAAGAACATCAATGAAATTCTCGTGAAGGCGACGATGAGCAAACCCGTGAAGATTATCCTATCGAAGTGATGACACATGCAAACACAGCAGGTCGCAGTATGGAAGAAAGAAATCTTCGACGACCTTACAGAGTTATTGAAAACGCACTCTGTGGTCGCCGTGGCCGACCTGCAAAAGGTACGCTCCTCTCAGATTCAAGAGATTCGGAAGAAACTCCGCGGTAAGGCGGACCTGATTGTAGCAAAGAACACGATCTTGAGAAAGGCCGCCGAGAAGTCTGCAAATGAGAAACAGAATATGGACAAATTCGCAGACTCGTTAACCGGCTCGAAGGTTCTCATCTTCACTCAGATGAACCCGTACGAGCTAATCATATTCCTAAACAAGAATAAAGTCCGCGTCCCCGCAAAGGGCGGAGACATAGCCACTGGTGACATCATGATCCCCGCCGGAAATACTGGCATGCAGCCTGGCCCAGTGATCAGCGAATTCAACGAGGCAAAGGTGCAAACCCGAATCGAAGGGGGCAGCATCTTCGTTGCGAAGGACACCGTCGTCGTGCAGAAAGGAGACGTAATCCCAGTCAAAACTGCCTCACTTCTTTCGAAGCTCGGAATGAAACCCATGGAAGCGGGCCTATCGCTCTCCTACGCATACGACCACGGCTTAATCCTCACACCGAACGACCTTGAGTTCAACCTTGACAAAATGAAAGACGACATATCCTCAGCAGCGAGACTCGCGTTCGGAGTTGCCGTTGAAGCCAGTATTCTACTGCCTGAGACTGCACCAGCAATCCTTGGAAAAGCCTACCGTCAAGCAGTATCTGTCAGCGTCGAATCAGGCTTCTTCACGAAGCAAACTGCTGACCTCATCATAAAGAGGGCTTACGCTAACATGAAGGCTCTATCCTCAATGATTTCCGCGGTGAAGCCGGAGGCATTAACGCCGACGACTGCGGCGGAAGCGCCAAAGGCTGAAGGAAAAAGTTGAAAAGAGGGGCTTTTGGGTTAGAGAAGAATCGCGCATAATATTCGGTGTAAAAAATGGAATACGTCTATGCAGCACTCCTGCTCCACTCAGCAGGCGAGAAAGTAAGTGAAGACGGAGTCAAGAAAGTTCTGACAGCAGCAGGAGTCAAAGTCGAGGAGCCGAGAGTCAAGGCCCTCGTAGCAGCCCTCTCAGAAATCAAAATCGAAGATGCACTCAAAGCGGCCCAAGCTGCACCAGTAGCCGCAGCACCCGCAGCAGCCGCCGCACCGGCAGAGGGCAAGAAGGAAGAGAAGAAAGAAGAAAAGAAGTCAGAAGAAGCGCTCGCAGGGTTGGGCGCCCTCTTCGGATAGATCTCTTCGACTTTCTTTCGTTTCTTTTCTTTTTCTCGTTTCCTCTTGTTTCTACACTAGTCGATCTCAGATTTCATCTCTATTTGAGAAGTGCTGTCCTATTTCTATGAGAGATAGGATCCGCGTTCGACTCGCAAGTCCTGTAACTTCAGTGCCGCAAAGATGAAATCATTAGCAGGTGTTGGTACCGATAACTCTCGGCCGAGTTTTGACACCGTCCCATTCATTGTGTCAATTTCTAGGCGTTTTCCGCGTTCGAGGTCGCGTAGCATCGAAGGTTTCGTCGTCCTGCTCACGCCATCTGCCCGTTCTAGAGTCTTTGTGGCAATGTCGTCTGCGAGTTTTATCCCGTTGGCTTTTCCTACGGCTGCGATCTCTCTCAGAGCAGACACGTAGAGCTTCCGGGTTGGGTTAAATGCCAGAGCTTCTCCAAGAGAACTTCGTGAAACCGTGCAGACCCCTGCTGTTGCGCAAATGAAGATGAATTTCTCCCAGAGGACCTCTTGAATTCGATCTGACAGTTCGCACTTGAATCCAGACCTCTCTAAGGTTTCATGGATTGTCTTTGCTCGTTGTGTTATTGTACCATCCATTTCACCGATCACTATACGCCAGGGACCAGCTGCTTGGATGATCTTTCCGGGTTCGGCGATATATGATTCTATGAATATCGCTCCCGCTAGGACGTGTTGCTTGCCAACTATTGCCGCGATTCTATCCTCATTATCGACTCCGTTCTGAAAACAGAGCACTGTGGTGTTCTCCCGGATTAAAGGCCCAACCTCTTGAAGGACCATGTCAGTATCGTAGGCTTTTACGCAAAACAGAACCAAGTCTACGGGACCAACCTCAGATGGCTGATCTGTAGCTCTGACTTTTAATTGGAAATTTCCTAAAGAAACGCTTTCAACGATAAGCCCTCTGTTCTGCATCGCTTCCAGATGCTTTCCTCGTGCAAGAAAAGTGACGTCGTGACCGGACTTGGCTAGTCCACCGCCTAAGAACGCACCAATGCCGCCGGAACCAAGAACAGCTACTTTCATTTCTTTTCGACGGCAAGTTGAATGAATCTAGTAGTTTAGGTATTCTCCGCTCTCTTTCATATCTGCTCAGAAAGTTTGCGCGACGAATGCTAGCGTCAATCAGTTGATAGGCCGCACACGGTTCGAGGAGGTATTTGGTGTTCGATGTACGCGCTACCTTACTTGACCTTCGAGTAAACGTATACGTCTCTAGGCTCTTGGCTAATGTTGGGGTGAATACCCCATCTACGCAGAATTCCTTCCCTTTGCATCTCAACCTTCTCAAGGACTCGTGCGGACGCTATGTTCTCGACGTCGCAATAGGCGCTGACCCTAAAGATTTCATTCTGCTTAAGTATCCAATCGAGAACGGCTTGCGCGGTTTCGGTCATGTAGCCTTGGCCCCAATACGCTTTAGCCAACGCATAGCCAACCTCTGCACGGTGTCGGTTAATTCGAATTTCAATTGTGCCTATAGGTTGATGTTGATTATCCTCCTTCAGAGTGATTACGTAGGGAAAGTTAGAACCCTTTTCCCATACGGAGAAACACCAGTTCAAGAAGTTCTTGGTTACTTCGAGATTCTCATGAGGTCGCCATGCCAAATATTTGGTGACATCCGGGTCCGTCGCATATCGCTCAAAGATTGCAGCTGCGTCATCCATGATTGGTTGACGCAGTCGAAGGCGTAGCGTCTCTATTGTCTTAGGCGGATTCATTTCGCCTTACCACTTTTCGGTTTGCTCTTCGTTTTTTCTTGTGAATTTTCGGTTTCTGTTGATCTCTTTAGAATAAGCCACTGCGCTTTACCGCGCTCTTCTTTGAAATGAACCAACGCATATTCCCCGGTCAACTTGCTTCCATGGAGTTCGAAGCGGATGAGTTTCGCGGTCTGCTCGAGTAGCACGTAGTCGCCTTTATCCCAGATCTCCACTTTTCCTGCACCATACTCGCCACTAGGAATTGTGCCCTCAAATGAACCATAATCCAGAGAGTGATCGTCAACCGCCATTGCAAGACGCCTAATCCCAGGCTCAAGTGGCGGCCCCTTAGGCACAGCCCAAGACTTCAGAACTCCATCCATCTCCAGCCGAAAGTCGAAATGGTGTGCCGTTGCCCAATGTTCCTGTACAACGAAGTACGGCATAGAGGTTCATCGAAAGGTTACGGGCTTAACCTTTTACGCCAAATAGCGAGAAGGCAACATTACGGGTGTCAACCGCGCTTGTCTGAGGAGTACACGATCTGCCGATGTGGTGCAAAGTTCAGTAATGATGCAGAGGGGAAACGCTTGTACGACTTACACCAACCTTGGTGCGGCAAACAAGGAAGTCCGCGGCAAGAGACTAGTGCTAGTTCTGGTTCTCGACGATCTCGTTCAAGTCGGCGTGAAAGAGATTGACGACGTTCTTGCCTAGTTTGATTGAGGATTGCGAATGCTCTTCAAAATCAGGATTTGAGTCCAAAGTCGGAATAAGCTATATGAGCCTGAGCCAGCAAGCTGTTTCATGAGTTGGGCCAGGTTGGTTGCTCGCCTTCTTCTTCAGGCCCTTTCGCTCGCCCTCGCTGACGGAGAGGCGGGCAAATAACTTACTAGTCTAACTTGCTTCGTTCTGCTCTGTCGGCTGGGAGGATTAAGCTAATGGAAATTAGCGAGAAAGAGTTCGCCGTCCCGTTTTTCAAAGAGAACGGATTCGTACGCAAGCAGTGCCAAAACTGCAAAGGCCACTTCTGGACACAGGTGCCTGACGACAAGTTCTGCGGCGACAGTCCATGCGTAGCTTACTCCTTCATAGGCAAACCCCCAGCCAAGCGACCATACTCAGTTCATGACATGCGTGAACTGTTCCTATCCTTCTTCGAAAAGAACGGGCATAAACGAATCAAACCCTACCCAATCGTAGCGAGATGGCGTGACGACGTTTTCCTAGTTGGCGCGTCGATCTACGACTTCCAACCCTACGTTACGGAAGGAATGATTCCACCCCCAGCCAACCCCCTAGTTGTTAGCCAGCCGTC
>DATIYC010000024.1:0-5460 GCA_035517955.1 Candidatus Acidiferrales bacterium
CTAGGAACACCGAACAGTTTCCCGGGGCGTGAGGTTCTGACAAGCTTGGATAATCATTGAGGCAAGAACCGCTATTTTGCTGACGTACGAACATCGTTTCCGTAATCGAGGTTCACGCAACGTCGATCTTTGAAAACTCGAACACAGATCATTTAGATCTACCTTAAGCCGAGTTTTGAAGTCTAACTATCTAGCTGTCAATAAGAAGAATTGGTGCTCACCGTTTTATGAACGATCCATCGAGCGTTGCCGACTAGGAACAAGGCAGCGCTTCCGACTTGCAATCAGTAATCAAGCCAACTCAGGCTAAGCCATCATATTCACCGCTCCTAGTGTTCGGACATACTGTAAACGACGTGTACTCCAATCTTCTGGCGGGGCTTCTCCCAATACTCATACTTACGTTCGGTCTCTCGTACATGTTAGCTGGACTAGCAGCCTTAGTCTTCAACGCGTTCTCGTCTGTATTGCAACCGTTTATTGGTCGATGGTTCGATCGCACACATACAACGTGGCTATTGGAAATTGGTTTGACGCTGAACTGCATTTGCATGAGTCTTGTGGGGATCGCACCGAACTATGTTATTGTGCTCTTTCTGCTTGGAACAGCTGGACTCGGCACCGCTAGCTTCCACCCGCCAGCCTTTTCTACTGTTGTTAGGGCGGGGGGTTCAAGGAAAGGCCAGGCCGTGGGTTTCTTCGTAGCTGGCGGCAATACTGGCTTCTTCCTTGGCCCGATCGTCGCGGGATTGATACTCACAGTCTATGGGCTGCATGGTACTTTGCTACTACTCCCTTTCGGGCTAGTAGCCGCATTCATCTTACTTAGAGCCAGAGTCACGGCAGTGACCCCAAAAGCAAAGCTCGATCTGAATGCAACTCATGCTTCAACAAATAGACGGTTGGTAGCTTTGCTTGCTACGATAACAGCGTGTCGTTCGACCACGATTACTGTCGCAGAAACGTTTTTGCCAGTATACTTTGTTGCAAGGGGAGAACCACTCTTCATTGCCACCGCACTGGCCTCTGCCTGGCTTGGGATCGGAATTTTCGGACAATTCGCGGGCGGATACGCTTCTGATAGAATCGGAAGGTTCCCAGTAATCGCATCTTCTCTCCTTATAGGCGGACCATTATTCCTACTGTTCCTAATCACGAGTGGGTTTACTTCAATAATCTTTCTAGCATTAGCGGGCGGCGTGCTTTACGCTGGTTGGACGGTGATTGTTGTCATGGCTTCGGAAGCAGCGCCGCAGAATGTTGGCACTGTTTCCGGGCTAATGTTAGGATTAGCAGTTGGGATTGGTGGGTTCGCTGCGTTAGGCTTCGGTGCTTTAGCTGATCGCATTGGACTCCAATCTGCATTGCTTGCAATCACTGCATTTCTATTTGTTGGTGGTTTGCTTGCGTTCATGATTCCAAAGTTCAGTACAAAGACTCGGAACGCCTAAGGACAACATTTTACTAGTAACTCTAGTACGACATCCCGGGAGTTTTTCTTGCCTCCGGTTCTGTTACGGTCACACCCGCAGCCATCCCCGAATACCCGACCGGACTACCCATACTAGGCATCCTCATGATCCTAGCCTACACTGTAATCAAACGCCAGAAGGATCCTGCGCCTTTGAAACTTCTAGAATTCAAGAACTTAGCCTGACCACATGGCTCCTCGAAAAGCTTCTCAATCATCTCAATTTTCCAACTGCATTTTCAACCGCTCCCAAAATCTCTCCAGACTCGACAACTCTTGACAACCTCGTGATATCTGGGTACAATGGTCTGTCGGCGTCGAGATAGGTCACACTCTTCCTTATCTCATCATAAGCGGCCTGCGTTCCCTTTCCTGGCGTTAATGGTTTCCTGAAATCCAGAGCTTGTGCTCCAGCCATTAGTTCAATCGCGAAGATTGCTGAAGAATTTTTCAGTATCTCTTTGGTCTTCATCGCTGTCGTATTTGCCATACTCACAAAATCTTCTTGATCTGCTGCAGTCGGTATGGATCCGGTTGCTGCCGGGGTCGAGAGGACACGATTCTCACACACGAGTGATGCCGCCGTGTATTGAGCGAGCATCATTCCTGAAAACATTCCCGCCCCTTTGGTCAAAAATGCAGGTAGACCCATGTTTAGCACAGGATTGACAAGCCTGTTCATTCTTCTCTCAGACAATGCACCGACCGTCGTGAGCGCTATTCCCAAATATTCAAGAGCGAAGGCCAATGGCGTGCCCTGGAAATTTGCTCCAGTCAAGCAGATTCCGCCCTCGTCCGTGAAGAACAAGGGGTTGTCGCAGGCGCCGTTAATTTCTGTTTCAAATATTCTTCTTGCGAACTTTAATGTGTCCTTTGCGGCACCAACAACCTGCGGTGTGCTTCGTAGGCTGTAGGACTCTTGAACTTTCTGTGGTTTCTGCTTTAGAATATCGCTACTCTGAACAATTCGCCTTATGTTCTCGGCGCACTCGACCGCGCCATCATATCCTCTCGCTTTATGGATTCTTTCGTCAAATGCTAACATGTTAGGTGTGAGGGCTTCCAGAGTCATTGCGGCAGCAATCTCTGAGGTCTTGATCAACATTTCGGCATCGGAAACTTGTAAGCAACCCATGCCCGCTACGAGATTTGACCCGTTAATCGTTGCCAGACCGTCTCTAGCTTCGAAAGTTACCGTTTGGATTCTGGCTTTGTCCATGGCTTGTTTTCCAGTCATCCGCTCCCCTTGGAAGAACGCTTCCCCCTCGCCTATCAAAACTAATGATCCTTGGCCCAGAGGAGAGAGATCGCCGCTTGCTCCAACCGACCCTTTACTGCACATCACTGGTGTCACACCCTTGTTCAACATGTCAATCAGGGTTTTTACTATCACCAACCTCAAGCCCGAGTATCCCTTTGAGAGCACATTCACTCTGGTCAACCAAGCCGCTCTTGCATCGTCCATAGCCACCGGTTCCCCCCATCCGGCGGCATGACTGTAAACAACGTACTTCTGAAATTCCTTCAGCTTATCAGGAGATAGCAGGACGTTTGAGAGCTCGCCGATTCCCGTGGAGATTCCGTAAAGCTTCTCTTTCTTCGCGATTAACTTCTCGACGACGTCCCTAGACCGCACTATTTTCTCTTCAGCTTCTTTCTCTAATCCAATTAGTTCATTTCTTCTTGCAACTTTTACGACATCCTCTATCTTCAGAGACTGTCCATCAATCTTCACTGTCATACCAAAGGTCTCCTGGTTGCACTTTAAAATGGAAAGAATAAACTCACTATCCTCGTTTTCGTCGTAGAAAATGAGGAAGTCACCTGCTCGGAACGACTAGAGCCTAGCAGGCCAATGTGGGCAATGTCCGTGATTCAAAGGAGGATAGCATAGAGACTGATGCTAACTGCAACCATGGTCCAAACAAATCTGGCCAGGTCGTAGAACCATGAGCGTTCCTTCAGTTCGCATTCATCAGGGTCTTGACATGAGCAAGAACTGGCAGTTGATTCAAGTCTTGGTACATGACGATCCTAAGTGATGTATCCATCATTTTGGATACCCGTCGAGGTTTCGGCCCCTTCTGTCTACAATTACTGTAACCACGTTCTGGCCGGGTTTGACTCTCTGCAATCTGGAGGCGGGTCCGCGGAGACGCGGACTCTCACTATGCAAGACCGGGAGAATTTTTGAGGCGCGTGAAAAAGGGGTGAGCTGCTGAAGTGCCATATTCGTACTTTGATCACGCCTAAGTATATGATCATGGGAGTGAAGGCGGAATTCGAAGGGATCGCTCTCTTGCACAGTCGTGCCAATCCACTCAATATTCCTGAGGATGTGTTGGAACGAGCAGTGAGTCTCTATGTAGAATCAATTTCATTTGACTCGCTACTTGGCACGGATCCTGTGCCGTTTTCAGATGATATGCTTCGAAAATTTGATGAAGTGGATACTGCAAAAAAGCCCCTAAGTGAAATCTCTCGTGCTCTGAAGAAAATCGAACTTGAAGGATTGGGGCGAAACACTCCGATCAGAGAAGAGTATGTGGCGGCATGGAACATGTCTGGACTCACAGCTGGAAACGTTACGATTTCATCTGGAGACACGGGAATTACGACTGCTATCGACGCGTTTGCCGAATTTGCCTACAGGACTGATATTCTGCGTGATATAATTGTCAAGGCTACACGTGCCGAGGATATTTTGCGAGCTAAACGTGAAGGAAAACGAGCCCTAGTATGCAACCTTCAAAACACGGCGGTTCTTCACGACAGTATGGATCTGGAGAAACAGCTAGATACGGTGGACCTGTTCTACCATTATGGCGTGAGAGTCTGGCAACTCACTTACAATCTCCGAAACCTTGTCGGTGATGGGTGTACAGAGCCGAACGCCGGAGGTTTAACACTTTTTGGCGAGCGAGTAGTCAACCGGATGAACGAGCTACGTATTCTCATTGACGTAAGTCATTGCGGACACAAAACGACCTTAGATGCAGTGGAGAGGTCATCTGTGCCAATTGCCGCTACCCACGCCACATGTAAGGGGGTGTATGAACATGCGAGAGGGAAAACCGATGAAGAGTTGCAGGCGATTACCGAAAAAGGCGGTTACGTAGGAATCTGTATGGTTCCGGCCTATCTGGCGCAGAACGCGACATTGAAGGATTGGTTGGATCACATTGACTATGCTGCTGATCTTCTTGGGGTTGAACATGTTGGTATTGGGACCGACAATTGGTATCGTTCACCGAAATATCCAAGACGCCTAGCACAACTAGAGAATGAAAATATGAGTTTCTGGAGTGGGTTCAGGCCGGAACACGGACTTGATCTTACCTCGTATCCTGCTGAATTCGGCAGCGAGTTCTCCTGGACGAACTGGCCATACTTTGCCGCCGCGCTCGCTAGCAGAGGTTACTCAGATAACGAGATCAAAGGAATGATCGGTCAAAATTTTTTGCGTTTGTTTGAGAGTGTGGTTGGCTAGAGGCGACTTCATGCGGTTCAGACTAGGGCTCACTACTCAAGCCGATGTATCGGGAAGGTAGCACGCTGCGTAGTGGTCGTCACCGACTCTTTTGAGCTCGGGGTCGATCATACATTTCTCGAATGCATGTTGACACCGTGGTCTAAATCTGCATCCGGCTGGAATGTGAGTGGCATCCGGAACCTCTCCCCTAATTCCAATGTCCGTTCCCCTCTTTTCAAGGTCCGTCGTGGGCAAGGCCAGAAGGAGCGCCTTCGTGTACGGATGAGCCGGTGTTAGGCAAACGTCTTCAGCCGGTCCAATCTCCACTACTCGGCCCAAGTACATGACCGCCATTCTGTCTGAGATATAGCGTGCAACCGCCAGATCATGTGTGATGAACAAGTAAGTAAGACCAAATTCCTGCTTCAGCTTGAGCATCAAGCCGAGTATCTCTGCCCTGATGGAGACATCGAGCATGGAGACTGGCTCATCGAATATGATCAAGCTTGGTTGAATA
>DATIYC010000025.1:0-5899 GCA_035517955.1 Candidatus Acidiferrales bacterium
CCGCCAGCAGAGCAATGGTAGAAGAGCTCAAGAAACGGTTGGAAAGCGGACCACAGACTACTGTAAGCGACCTGCAGTTCATGATTGCGATACTGGACTACTCGCTCTTCGCATGTTCCGTGGATAGTGGAGTAGATATCGGCCACGGCATAACGGCCGATAGGGAAAAGATTGAGGGTTTGCACGAAAGGCTGAAGGACGTACTCAAAACCAAGATCACTACTCTGAGTCAAAGCGCGAAAACTACGGTATCAGAATCCCAACGAGGGCTACAAGTCACAGAAACCGATCTCAAGACTCTGATCGCTATACTTGACTACTCACTTTCCACAACCCAAAACAAGCAAATAACTCTTGGAACAGGAAAAACACTCAACAGAGAGACAATTCTGGACCTAGAGAAGAAACTTTCCGACAAGACACTCGCGAAGAAAGTGAAAGCAGCGAACCCAAGAAAGGACACGGGCCAGACTGCTACCTCCTACCCTTCTCCATTCAACGAGAGCGCCTTCTGGTATTCAGCCTGTAGGAATTGTTCGCATACGCTGCTCAATCACAGTGTTATGGCTGATCGACGTTGCAAAGAGAAAGGATGTACTTGTCGAGCATATCGGTAGGCACTAACACGCAGCTTCGAAAGCGAAATTGGCTACTGACGTTTTGATAAGATTGTTTTAGGGATGTCAAGCGGCACCGTATTCATTGATTTTGGCCGATAGTCAAGCAACATTTGCGCATCAAAAAGCTATGAAGTCTTAAGAACGAATTGAACTGCTCACAAAGTTGACTTGCGTAACCTAACCATTCTCGCGTCCGTTCTTTTGTTCGGAGTAAGTGTTGCTTCAATATTCTCTCCATCGTGGATCGCTATGAGTAACGCGACAATAATTAGGAGCACAACCACAACAGCAGCCACAGAGTCTTGATGCATGTAATGGTAAATCGTGTGGTAACTCCTCGTCGCTAACACCGCAATTCAGTGTTGGGTTCGTTTTTCTAGTTGAGGAAACGTGGGCGCGCATATAATTTCCAATGATGGCCATTCTCCTCATGGTTCATCCGGCGAAAACGAGTGGTAAAGGAATCTTACACTATTTGTGTTATGCGTGGGGATGGGATTGGTCCGGAAATTGTCGATGCAACTATCTCTCTCTTAGACTCCATTCAAGAACGAAACCATTTCAAGCTTCACTATACGTTCGTCCCAGCGGGAGATTCTGCGCTAAAAGAGTATGGAGATCCTCTCCCCGAACGGAGCATTGAGCAATTTGCTAACAGCGACGCCTGCCTGAAAGGTCCCGTGGGTGAAACCATAGGGGATATCAATCAACGGCTTAGATTCGGATTCGACCTATACGCCAACATTCGCCCCGCTAGATCCTACAAGGGCATTTGCCCACCAGCTCTGAGACCAGACATAGATCTGATTGTCATTAGAGAAAATTCAGAAGGCTTCTACCGCGCAATTGAATCGGAAGTTGAACCGGGCATCTGGACCACAATGGGCGTATTCACTGAGAAAGGTGCTCGAAGATTGGCGAACTTCGCTTTCGGTTATGCGAGCAGAAACCGTCATATGAGAAAAGTGACTTTGGCAACCAAGGCCAACATTTTCCGCAAAACACATGGCCTTTACCTGAAGACGTTTCAGGAGACGGCCCGACAGTTCAGCGATGTCAACTTCGAGCACCTATATGCCGACGCACTGTGTGCGAGGTTGGTAAGGGATCCTCAGAATTTTGACGTCATCGTTTCAGAGAATCTTCTCGCAGACCTACTCAGTGATCTTGCTGGTCAAATTGCGGGAGGGCTCGGGATGACGCCTGGAACGAACATAAACTATGAGACAAAGCGTGCGTTCTTTGAGCCGACACACGGCTCGGCCCCAGATATAGCTGGCAAAGGCATTGCGAACCCCATAGGACAGGTAAGATCCGCTGCCCTAATGCTCGAATTCCTAGGCTTCGCCAATCACGACACACGTCTAACGGAAGCCGCAACGCATTTTGAGAAAGGAATTGCAACCCTGCTAAATTCCCCAAACAAAGAAAATCTGCCAATCGAGCTAGGAGGAACAGCAAACACTCAAAGGGTCGCAGAGTTGATCTCACAATTCTTCTAGCAGCGGTCAACTATTCTCTGTACGTCTGAGAAGATTTCTTCAGCTTACAGGTGGTTTCGAATACGGGTACTTACCGCATTCAGTTCAGCTAGGAGTTTCTACTAAGTGGAATTACTCTTAATGGGACCACTTGAAGAAGTAATTCGGGTTGGAATCTTCTATGGATCCTTTTGGGCTCTCTCTGACGGGTTTCCTTATAGCATGGGCAATTTCCGCGATCATCGTTTGGGTGGCGTCGAAGCTCCTCTGGGCACGCGGAGGGATCTTAACCGCGATTCTCGCTGCTCTTGTCGGGGCGATCATTTACGCCGTGACCGGAATGTTCTTGGCAGGTCTAGTTGGATCGCTACTCGCATTACTGGGATGGCTACTGGCACTGAAATATCTCTACAACGTCGGCTGGTTGAGGGCTGGGCTTCTTGCTTTGGTGGTTTGGATCTTTGCTGTGATCGTAAGCCTCTTCCTACCCACACTGCCAGGCCCTTTCTAGGAACATTCGCCCGCAAGAACCGCCATTAACCTGCAGCCTTGTTGCGCAAATGAACCACGAATACATGCATCAAAGGTTACCGTTCGAATTTTTCGAATTTTTCACCGTAGATAGCACGAAACTTCGCTCGGTCGCATGTGAACTCCTGGCATTGCATTGAAAGCTTCTGTTACAGAAGACTCGCACGAAACGTGTAACCAGAGTTCAACGTGTCCGGTAATGCCGAATGGAATGAGACAGATTCATTCTAGAGTCCTAGTCTCATTGGATTTTTCGCTAGCCGTGGTCAGTTAGGAGAAACAGTAGCTTAAAGCATCAGTCTGCTTGGAAAGTTGGCTCAAATAACCTAGAGGGGTTTACGCGAACTGACCGGTAGTCAACATCCGATCAACACGGCGCATGCAGCTACACCTATCAAGGGAAACACAGTTCGCGTATACTTGTTCGTCCTCAAGAACGGCCCGTGCGAACTGAGAGAGGTTCAGCATGCGCTGAATCTCTCCACCCCATCCTTAGCATTCTACCATCTCTCCAAACTCGTCGAGTCCGGATATCTGAAGCGAACAGATGACGGGATGTATGCTGCTGCGGTTGACGTCTCCGCGGATTTGATTGATGGATACGTGAAGTTTGGGAAGCAAATGGTCCCGCAACTCCTCCTCGTAACCATGATCTTCACCGCCATACTAGCATACTATGTCTACCTAGTCTGGAGACTTCCACTTGACACTGATGATGTTGTGACAATCGTTTACTCCCTATCAATCATCGTGCTCTGGTATGAAACAATCAAAACCTGGCGCAAGATGTCAGGCTAAGACCCTCTCATGCTGATATGCGCTTTTCCACTCATTCAATCACTTGAAAGACAAACATCTCAACATTCAATGATTTGAATGGCACTTTCAAAATGTAGCATTAAGCTCCGCCATGCCGTTGCCTTTCTCGGTTTGAGAATATGCAATCCCTGATTCATAAGGAAAGAAACTCCTGCCGTCATGTCAGGATTCGTGAGATTGGTCAAGACTACGATATGGACGGTAATGCTCTGCGACTCATAAGGTGCCAGCGTTGTGGTCTCCTAATGCGGGAATACCTGCCCATTTGCCTAGCATAACAAGCTGGAACATTGTTATGAACCCGAAAAATTCGAACAGTGGATCCGTCTCGACGAGCCTGATCTGGCCGTTAAGATTGTTCATGGGTTCGACGTTCGTTTACGCAGGGGTGCAGCACCTAACCGACCCCTCCTACTTCGATCCGTCTAAGTCCGGCTACATTGGACATTTGATTTCACAGTATGCCGTTGGCTCGCCAATTCACGGCTTCCTTCTCGGCGTAGTCGCCCCGAACGCCGTATCCTTCGGATGGATGGTCGCGGTTGGAGAAATTCTCATAGGAGTAGCGACCTTATTCGGTGTCATCTTTAGATTTGCAGCGTTCTTCGGGCTCGTGCTCAACTTCATGTTCTTTCTGTCGGCGACTTGGAATGCTTTCCCATTCTATTTTGGCTCGGACATAGTCTTCGTGATGTGTTGGTTGACGCTGCTCCTAACCGGCCCCCACCCAGGACTTAGCGTAGATGGCTTACTGGCTAAGCGCTATCCATCTCTGAGTTGGTTACTGCCAAAGATGTCCTTAGTTAACTCAATAGGCACAGCGCCAAAACAAAATAGAACTGTTATCTCTGAAACGGATCCTCAACCCCTAATCTCCAGTCAAGCAAAACTGTACCCGAAACAAGTGCGCGAAATAAACCGGGCATTCGACCAAATCAAGAAGCAGTTCATTCTTCACCGCGAGACTCAAACAGCACTTGAATTCATGAGGGCGCTAGTGATTAGCCTGGGTGTTGATCGAAATGACACAGTTAGAATTCTTGGCATGCTTCAAAACATAGTAACTAGAAAACAAACCGGCGGCGCCACTACTAGAATTGGAGGTTCGGTTGTGCAATGACAGACACTCAGGAGAACGAGCTCATCGCAAGGAAACTGGCAAAAACCTATGCGTTACAGATTCCGACCGATGTCATAGCTTCAGCCCTAACAAGCAGGCCGAAGCTTCCCGTCCTCCTTTCCCGGGCCTCCTTCAGGGCTGGTGTAGACCTTCGAACAGCACAACAAACCCAGATGGGGAGAGATCGGAGGAATTTCCTTCGTGCAGCCTTGGCGTTGGGCGTAATTTCTGCTGCAACACTTGTCTTGTGGAACGTAACGTCAACTCCTCAACCCACGCCTACAACTCAGCTCACCAATTCCGCAACTTCCGCCTTAGCCACCAGCAATCCAGTCGTTCCTAGCATCCAGCCAGCTGGTAATAGTCAACCACCCATTGCAAACGCTGCTACCATAGCCACGGATCAGGCGTTCACCTACAATGACCCATCCTTAGGCCCGATCATTCTGATTCATCTGGATAATGGTCAATTTGTCGCGTACAGCGCGATCTGCACTCATGCTGGTTGTCAGGTGCAGTTCGACCCATCATTGAGGGAAATCGTCTGCCCGTGCCACGGAGCCGTCTACGATCCATACCATAATGCGCAAGTCGTAGGTGGGCCTGCACCATATCCATTACAAGGCGTTCCCATACAATACAACCAATCCACTGGGAACATCTATCTAACCGGGTAAGATTACCGTGGCTACGCGCTCGCGTTTTGCGCGGCAGGATAGGTTACTGGAGTCGAGCCTCTTCACATTTGCGCGATTAGCCGCAGGTTCGATGAGACGTTGGAAGCGTAAGACACTTATTGCTTTAGCAGCGGTTTTTCCAGTCATCTTCGTGGCAGCAAGCTATCTTGAGGACCTAATGGAAACCACTAGTCAAGAACGATCCGTCGAGATCACTGGACTAATCACAAATCTACCTTCCCGCGTGATCAACATAGCATCAAACACCGGCTACTCGGGAATATTCTTCTTGACGCTACTCGACTCTGCTGGTTTACCATTTCCCAGCGAGATCGTTCTACCGTTGGCAGGATACCTCGTCTTCGCACACACATTGCAGTATTGGCCTGTGGTCTTCTACACAACGCTGGCGGCGCTTCTAGGTTCGTCCGCAGACTACTACATTGGTAGACGACTAGGAACCCCCTTCATCTCAGGGAAGATCCGGATACCCTACCTTTCAACCACCCACCTTCAACGGATCCAGTCATGGTTTGACGTGCATGGGCACGCTGCTGTAGCTCTCCTCAGATTGGTCCCTGCGGCACGCGTCCTAGTCTCATTTCCAGCTGGCGCAGCGAGGATGAACCCGATTGCGTTTGAGATCTATAC
>DATIYC010000026.1:0-21099 GCA_035517955.1 Candidatus Acidiferrales bacterium
GGTGCGGTAAACCCGAATGTGAGGAAGCCATCAAGAGCGAGACTGGGGCTACGATACGAACACTTCCCCTGAAAGAGGAAGCGATCTTTGCTCCATGCGTATACTGCAGTAAGACGGCAACTAAAGTGGCTTACTTCGCGAGATCATACTAGATGTCCTACAACGTATAGGACAGCCGTTATGGCAGATCTAGCCTCTTGAATTATCCCGTAGGCTGCGCTCCATTCTTCTTGGATGACGTACTAGTCACGAGACCTCGTAGTGAATCCCTGCGATTCTCTACGGTACTTGGTGTCATTTGGAAATCCGGTCCGATCTGTTCCACCTTCACCGAGGCAGCTGCTGAAGCAAACAGAGCCGAATCGGCAAGCCTTCTGGTTCTTGAGTATTCAGTGATGAAGGAGCCAGCGTAAGTGTCACCCGCGCCCGTAGGGTCAATTGCTTTTGTAGAGTAGGCTGGAATTTTGTGGATCGTTCCGCCATCGAGTAATAGCGATCCGCGTTCCGCAAGCGTTACAATTGGAACTTGCGCCCCCATTTCTTGGAGGCGGTGTAATGCTACGATGGGGTCTTTTTGCCCGGTTATGGTTTCGCTTTCGGTTTCGTTTGGTTTTACGAAGTCTACTAGTTCTACGATTTGGCTGAACTGCTCTTGGTCGCAGCGGTGGATGACGCGTTTGTCTGGTCCAAGTAATCGTATTAGACCCTGAGGATCGAGGAAGATTTTGCCTGAAGTTGATGATCGCAGAAACCTGATCAGTTCTAGGTCGACTTCACCCATTATCGGTCCGACTATGAAGTAGCGGCTTTGGAGAAACTCTTCAGAAAGGTTTCGGGCGTTAACCTTGCCGGCTATTCCGAGCACATCTAACGTTCTGTCTCCTTTTGTATCGTAGATTAAGTGGAAGCCTCCTGTCTCTGTGCTTGATGTGTCTACGTTGGCTTCAATGCCGTACTTCTTCATGTCGCTCTGGAATTTCTGCGAGTAGTCTGGGCCGATGGATCCAACTAAACCAATTTTGGGCAAACCCAGCCTTTTCGCCGCAAGGCAAGCATTTGTGCTGCACCCCGACAGCATGCGACCGTCCGTCCTTGAGAATGGGGTAATTATAGTGTCATAAACCGGGTTTCCAATTCCAACCATGTCGAACATGACTCGTCTACCTTCGTGTTTGCTGGAACGTGAAATAGAGCCTTTGGCCGGCCGTAATGTGCGAAAGTATGCCTACGATAATAACGCAACCCAAGAGTGCAAAGCTGAGAAATGGTTGAAGAAACGAGCCTAGTACTAAGAGGAGGATTTTCTCTTGTCGCTCAGCAATACCAACCATACAAGTCGCCAAACCTCCAGAAGACTCGGCTCGCGCCCGAACGTAACTAGCCATAACCATCCCAAACAGGGCGAAAATGACCCAAATCCAATCAGCGAGACCCCCTAATCCAATTCCAACGAGAACTGCAAACTCAGCGTACCTATCTAGCACAGGGTCATAGACCGCACCAAACTTGGTTGTCTTCCCAGTCGCACGTGCCACCGCCCCATCGAGCATATCAATCGCACCGGACGCCAGCAACCCAATCGCTCCAAGTACTGGTGCTCTCCGAGCGTAAGCTAAACAAGCCAAGACTGCGAGAAGAAGGCTGAGAGTGCTGATTGTATTAGGTGTAACACCGCTTTTGCCTAGCAACCTGCCAATCGGCTGCATTGCTTTTTCGTACCTCGCACGTAGTTTTCCGAACAAGAGCAATCCAGCCGCTAACTCACTCGAATGAGTTATTGATGTTTTGCGAGAAACTCATTTCGGGCTGATTCAAAGGCAGCATCGCTCGTCGTAACGAAGTTTTTCAAGTACCTACTAGCTTCTAGCCGCGATTTCATTGGGTAAGGTATCAAAAGGGCAACAGTGCAGCGTAGTAGGCTGCAACCTACAGGCTCTTCGTTCGATATCCCCCGACAAGGTAGCCCATAGTGGGCTCAACATTGGCAACGCTCGAAGGGCCTATTTGTGCAAGTCGCATTACCGCGAATTCAAGAAACAGACACGAAAGGACCGCCAACTCGACAAGTGGCGGTTTTCTGCCTAGTTATGGTTGAGCATTCTCTTATGGTGTTTGTGATATGAGACTACTGTTATTGCATTGTGACAGTTTCGAATACTCTGTCCGCCAGGAAGCGATCAAACAACCCGAACCACTGGGAGACAACAGATCCGGACAGTATCAAAACGTCCTCGTCGTATTCTGCACGGTCGAAAAAGAAGACAGTGCAAACCCAGACGAGGTCGTAAGAAAGGTAGTGGACTCAATTTCTGAAGTCGCAAACTCGGTAAAGACGAACAGAATACTGATTTACCCATATGCCCACCTCTCTAGCAGCCTAGCCTCTCCCGCGGTAGCTATCCCACTGCTTCAACAATCTGAACAAAGCCTGAAGGAGATGGGCTTCGAAGTCTACCGTAGCCCATTTGGCCATTACAAGAGTTTCAGCCTTCATTGCCTAGGGCACCCCTTGTCTGAACTATCAAGAACGATACGGCCGGAGCAAGCGAAAGCCGAACCGGCACCAATACAGACATACTACAAGGTCTTGGGGCTAGACGGTCAACTTTACGACCCAGAGGAATACCCATTCAAACCCGGCGAGGAGGAGTTCCGCACACTCGTCGAAAAGGAAGCATTGAAGAAGCCTCTCAGAGGGGGCGCGCCGAAGTTCCTCGAGTACTGCAAGAAGTTTGGTATAGAGTGGGAGAACTTCTCTGATCAAGGGCATATGCGCTATAGCCCCGAAGGCGTAATGATCTTCGATCTTATCAGCGAGTATTCTTGGGACGCCGTGAGTGCCGTAGGCTTTCCGATTCTTCAAGTCAAAGGAACAAACATGTTTGACCTCTCCGTTCCTGCTGTGAAAGAACATGCGGACCTGTTTGGGTCAAGGTTGTACAGGCTTGAGGCGGAAAACAAGAGTTTCGTGCTTCGATACGCTGCGTGCCATCAACAGTTCGCAGCTGTAAGAAACTGGGCGCTAAGCTACCGACACCTGCCCTTTGGAACGTTCGAGGTAGCTGATTCCTATCGTCTTGAGCAAAGCGGCGAGTTGCTCCTCGCGTTTCGACTCAGGAAACTCCACATGCCCGACTGCCACGTTTACTGCAAGAACCTCGAAGACGCTATGGAAGTCTCACTGAAGCTGCATGACAGAATTTACGTAGAGATCGGAAAATTAGGGAGAGATTACGTTTCGGTCTACAATATAACAAAAAGTTTCCTCGATGCGAACAAAGAATATGTCATGAAGCTGGTCAAACGGGAGGGAAAACCGGCACTTCTTAACTTCGTCCCAGAAGGAATCTACTACTGGGTCCTTAACATAGAATACCACATCATAGATGAACTCGAAAGACCGAGAGAGATAGCCACATTCCAAATCGACATGGGAAACGCGAAAAGATTCGGAATCGCTTATGTTAACGAAAAAGGCGAGAAAGAGTTACCGCCCATAATTCACACAGCTGTAATAGGTTCTGTAGAACGTTACCTATTCACAATTCTCGACGAATGCGCACGAAGAGAAACCAACAAGCAGAAGCCAAGCCTTCCATTATGGTTGTCTCCCACACAAGTTCGAATAATACCTCTGAAGCCAGAATTCGAAAGTTTCGCGGAAGATGTTGCAGCAAAGATATCGTCCCTCAAAGTTAGGGCGGATATTGACGACAGGGATGAAAGCGTCGACAAACGAGTGCGAGAAGCAGAACTGAATTGGATTCCCTACATAGCCGTGTTAGGTAAGAGAGAGCAACAATCAAAATTGATTGCCATACGTCGGCGTATTGACGGGAAACAATACAACTCAAGCCTGGAAGACTTAGCGAAGGAAATTGCGCAGAATACAATAGGCTATCCTTCAATGCAACTCAAATTACCAACCCTGCTCACGAAGAGACCAGGATACAAGCAAATCGTTTGAGAATAACCAAAAAAACCAGTTCTCTCTGAAAGCTTATATCATGTCAAACGGCTACTCCGCATTCGGAATTGTGACGGGCATTGAGTAAAGATCAAGGCTACGGCTTTGCAATTTTCATAATCTCTTTGATAGTGGCCATCGTCTACCTAGTAGCGTTTTTCGCTCCCGCAATGGGTTCCCAATATCAATATTTGCATGATTGGGCAGTTGGCATACCCGTCCTACTCTTCGTACTACTTGTACTCGTAATCTCGGGGTGGATTGGATGGACTATGCTCACCACTCCTCCGCCTGCACCGTTGGAACCAGAACCAACCCCGCCATCATCTTCGACAGAGACTGAGAAGACGCCCCCATCTGCCTCCGGCTCGGAAACGCACTAGCCGAAGCAGAAAGAAGTGGGCTTTCGTCTCAGGTACTAGGGGCGTTTGACGTCTAGATTACTTGTTCACGTGGATAAACTTCGATTCCCTTGTCAGTTATCCTGTAGGGTCGCGGTTGTCGATCAATCTGTGTTTCTCGCATCTTTTCAACCTGAATAGTCCTTTCCATTGTCCGACCCGCTGCAATCGTCTGCATCAGCACCACACCATGAACCAGGTACTCTTCGGTTTGCAGATTTCGCCCTTTCAAACCGACCCTTCTTAGCTCTGACGAAAGCACGCAGGTAGCGCCAGTCTCAGCCATCGCTTCAACCAAGTCTAGAAGAGCCTTCCGCCGTTGGGTTTCGTCGGGGTATTGAAAAATCAGCAGTGAGACAGGGTCTACTACGATTCTCTTTGCGTTGATGGCTTTCGCGTTCTTTCGGATGAGTTCGAGTAAACTTATCAAAGAAAAGTCTTGCCGGCCGATGGTCAACTGCCCTATCTTTACCTCGCCTGGAATCGCACGAATTGGGGAAGCGTCAACGAACGAGAACTTACCTTCCTTCTCTAGCGAAGCGAAGTTCCAACCGAATTGATTCATTTCCCGTTCGTAATGATTTCTGCTTTCTTCCATGCTCACTAGTAAGCCGTTCTCTCCGTACTTGTTTATTCCGTTGACGAGGAATTGTGAACAAAATATTGTCTTGCCAGCTCCGGGCTCTCCCAATACTAAGAGCACTCTACCCTGCGGAAAGCCCCCGCTTAGGATTTCGTCGAGTCCAGTAATTCCTGTCGGCGTTCGAGCGACTCTCGACATTGCAGTTCTCCAAAACCAATAAGATGGGTAGGATAAATCGTTTCAGTATAATATTCTCCACAGGACTCCAAGATCATGCCTATCTCACATTTTGTAGAAGGCCAATTGCCGCGTCCAAGTACACTTCGCAAAATTAGACTCCACTAGTCTTCTTCAGAAAACTTACTCAACAAGTGCGACATCCAGACGCATGGGAAAATAAGTTTGCAGACCTCGAATATTCTTGATGCCAACACAATAAGCAAGAATCTCAGAACAAAGCACTTTGGACGTTCACTGATGATCGTGCATGAGTGCACTTCGACAAACGACTTGGCAGAGATGAAAGCCACCGAAGGCGCGCCTCATGGTTTCGTCGTGATCTCTGAGACTCAAACGAATGGACGCGGAAGAGAAGGCAGAGAGTGGGTCTCTCCATTTGGAGGGATTTGGTTAACTCTGTTGATTCGTCCCGATCAGTCTTCTAATCTAAGTGCGCTTCCGTTGGTTTCTGCCCTTGCGGTTTGCAGGGCCGCAAACAAGGATTTGGCAGCTCATTCAAAAGTCAGATGGCCAAATGACGTCATGATTAACGATCGTAAGTTGGCAGGCGTGTTGGCGCAAGCGAAAGTAGAGGGAACCAAGTTCGTTCATGTGCTTGTGGGCATAGGGTTAAACGCAAACTTCCAAACGAATCAGATAGAAGCCATCAGAGGAATGGCTGTTTCGATGCTAGACATGCTAGGTACGCCGATTCATAGAGAGCCATTGATTTGTTCAATGTTGTACGAGGCAGAGCAAATGTACGAGTTGTTGGAATCGACTAACGATGATCAGCTTCTTTCAATGATAAGGCAAGTCGATTGGTCACGCGGACGTAATGTTAGAATCAAGACCAGCGACCGTCAAATTACAGGAGCATTCGACGACTATACGACGCTGAGCAAAGCAAGAATTCGCACCGAGAGACAATTAGTTGTGGTCGAGACTAACGACGTAGTTTCTGTTGAATACGAAAGCAACTAAGCCTCGCTTCGATTCTATTTCACTCCCAAACGCGGTCGCGCTTTGCTACACACTAATAAGCGGTGCCATGGCACAATAGGCAATTTCGCATTCAGGGTTTGGCTCATACTTGAAAGCAACCGAGGCAGAATTGAAACAGAATGCTGATCGACTTCACGATCTCGCTGCAAAAGCATTGTTAGGTGGCGGGCAAGATCGGATCGACGCACAGCACGCCAAAGGGAAGTTAACTGCGCGAGAGAGAATCAACCTTCTTCTTGACCAAGACAGCTTTGTGGAACTCGACAGATTCGCGGTCTCCCAGAATGATAGCAACGAGGATCACAAGATTCTCGGCGATGGAGTGGTGACGGGGCACGGAACAATCGACGGTCGAAGAGTCTACGTATTTGCTCATGACTTCACGGTTCTTGGCGGATCGTTGGGTGAGACCTTCGCAATGAAAGTATGCAAGATCATGGACTTAGCGACCAAATCGGGAACCCCTGTAATCGGCCTGAACGATTCTGGAGGTGCGAGAATACAGGAGGGCGTCGTAAGTCTAGGCGGATTCGCAGAGTTGTTCTACCGTAACGTTCTGGCTTCCGGGGTCATCCCGCAGATATCCGCGATAATGGGACCGTGCGCTGGAGGAGCCGTCTACTCACCAGCCCTAACAGACTTCATCGTAATGGTAGATAAGACAAGTTACATGTTCGTAACCGGGCCAGATGTTGTGAAGTCAGTCCTTGAAGAGGACGTTACCTTCGATGCTCTTGGTGGGGCTCATGTGCACAGCCAGATTTCTGGGGTCGCACATTTCTTCGCTGCAGATGAGGCATCCGCGGTACAAACGATAAGAGCGCTTTTATCGTATCTGCCTCAGAACAATCTTGAAGATCCACCCGTCTTGGAGACTGGTGATGATCCAAATAGAATGGATAATGAACTGGGTTCAATAGTTCCCGCGGATCCTGATCGACCATATGACATGAAGGAGATTATTCAGAGAGTTCTCGATCGAGGAAGCTTTCTCGAAGTTCAAGCTCAATGGGCGCAAAACATGCTGATTGGTTTTGGCCGATTGAACGGCCACAGCGTTGGAATTGTAGCAAACCAGCCAAAGCATTATGCTGGAGCATTGGATAACAATTCGTCGATCAAAGCCGCGCGATTCATTCGTTTCTGTGACGCATTTAACATTCCAGTTGTAACCTTTGTTGACGTGCCGGGTTTTCTTCCTGGCGTCGATCAAGAACACGGAGGCATCATCAAGAACGGATCTAAACTCTTGTATGCCTATTGTGAAGCCACAGTGCCGAAGCTGACGGTGATAATAAGGAAGGCATACGGGGGCGCGTATGACGTTCTTGGCAGCAAACACATACGGGCAGATTTCAATTTCGCCTGGCCTACTGCGGAAATAGCTGTGATGGGTCCTGAAGGGGCGACCAAGATAATCTACAGAAAACAGCTTCTCGAGAACTCAGACCAGGAGACGAAAAACCGGTACGTACGTGAATACCGTGAGAAATTTGCTAACCCATATATTGCCGCAGCCCGCGGGTACCTTGACGACGTAATAGAACCCCAACAAACACGTCCGTGGCTCATCAGGGCGCTGGAGGCATCACTGGACAAGCGTGAGCTGCGACCTGCAAGGAAGCATGGCAACCCTCCGTTATGATCTGTTCTCCAGAAACCTAGAGGCATGTTACAATAAGCGAGGAGAACACCTGCTCGTGAAAATGAAACTCCTCATTGCCAATAGAGGCGAAATTGCGCTCAGGGTAATCAGAACGTGCAGAAAACTCGGCGTACACACGGTGTTAACTTATTCAGACGCAGATGAAAAATCTCTTCCGCTACGCTTCGCAGACGAGCGCTATCCTCTACACGGATCAACCCCCACTGAGACCTACCTGAATATTCCCAAACTAATCAAGGCCGCGAAAGAAACCTCGTGTGACGCGGTACACCCTGGTTACGGATTTCTATCCGAAGACGAAAAATTCGTAAATGCTTGTGAAGAGAACGGTTTGCAGTTCATTGGTCCACCTAGTTCTGCTCTCGCAAAGCTTGGAAACAAACTCCAAGCCAGACGAGCTATGAAAGAATCCGGAGTGCCAGTTATCCCAGGTTCCAGCCGGCCTCTAAAAAATGAAGAAGAGGCAGTCAAAATTGCAAACGAGATTGGATATCCGGTCATTCTGAAAGCAGTCTATGGTGGCGGAGGCCGCGGTATGCGTGTTGCCAACAAACTCGACGAAGTCAAGAATTTCTTCAGGATCACAAGACTTGAGTCACTTTCAGCGTTTGGTAGGGAAGACGTCTACATTGAGAAAATGTTGGAAAATCCAAGACATGTCGAAATCCAAGCGATAGCCGATATGCATGGCAAGGTGGTTAGCCTTGGTGAGCGAGAGTGTAGCATACAACGACGTCACCAGAAACTGTTGGAAGAGGCACCATCCGTTGCGCTTGACGACGAACTCCGTAGGCATCTTAACGACGCCGCTAAGAAAGGGCTGAGCGTAGCGGGCTATACTAACGCTGGTACTGTGGAGTTTCTTTTAACGAAAAACCGAGAATTCTATTTCCTAGAAGTCAACAAACGTCTCCAAGTCGAGCACCTCGTTACAGAACTCACCACTGGGCTTGACATCGTAGAGAAACAACTGGAAGTCACATCAACAACCAGACTAGGCTTATCTCAAAACGAGATTCACGTAAAGGGTTGGGCGATCAATTGCCGAATCAACGCCGAAGACCCTCGACAAGGCTTCGCCCCGTCTCCTGGAAAAGTGTTCACCTATCATCCCCCCTCCGGTCCAGGAGTCCGAGTTGACTCAGCGCTCTTCTCTGGATGTGATGTCCCCGAACATTACGACTCCCTAATTGCAAAATTAGCCGTACACGGCGCTAATCGATTAGACGCCATTCGCAGAATGAGAGTTGCTATCGATGAAATGGAAATCCTCGGGGTACCTACAACAATCCCACTACACAGAGAGCTCATGATGGATAGCGGTTTCATTCAAGGCAACTTCGATACAACATTCTTGAACGGAATACTTCCTCACCTCCACTCAACTATCGACGAGATGGAGAAGATCGCCGCGGTCGTAGGCGCAGTGGAGAAATTAAAGACTCCTACTAGTCGACACTTGAACTCGCATAAGATATCATCTGGGTGGCGGACCGCTGCCCGGACGCATCTAATGACGGGAAGATAGGAGCGAGCACTTTGAGAAACTTCAGAGTTCAGGTGAATAGTGGCTCTTACGTAGTTTCAGTCGACCAACTCGGAAAGGGGAAGTTCCGTGCAACAGTCGACGGTTCAACCTTTGAAGTAGAGGCGGTTTCCGACCTCGAGATAGGAGCATGGCTCATTCACCACCACAATGAAACGTTTCACGCTCATGCAAAGTCGATGCCCGTGGGGAGAGTAGACGTTTGGGTTTCGAGCATGCCTTTTGAGACCTCAGTTCAAACAGTAGGAATCAGCGGTTACTCATTAACTCCCGAACCCCAAAAGATTGTAACCACCGGGCGAATTTCGGCGCTCATGCCCGGTCGTATCACGAGCATATTGGTCCAAGAAGGCGAACTTGTGAACGTGGGTTCACCATTACTTATCCTGGAAGCAATGAAGATGCAGAATGAAATTACCTCACCACTTTCGGGTCGAGTAAAATCCATTCTTGTAAAAGAAGGAACCAGTGTAAAGAAGGATACGATGCTCATCGTGATTGAGTGACTCATATTAGTGCGCCATCTAACGAAGCTTGACTCACTCATTCTCCACCACCCCGAAGATACGGTAATGCGAACGAGAATGCGTGAAGCACTTTAGTTGGATTCTACCCTTAGCTCTCGAATGATTTCCCGGGTTGCTCGTGACTTATTTAAGGTATAGAAATGTATACCGGGCACACCATGCCTTAGCAAATCGCGGCATTGCTCAGTCGCATGTGCAACTCCGTATTTGTGAACAGCTTCCGAGTCCTTCTCTATGCGTTCAAGCTCTCTCAGCAATCGTTCAGGAATTGTTGCTCCGCAGATTCTAGTGAATCTAAGAATCTGTCCGTAGTTCGTGATTGGCATGATACCTGGTATAATAGGAACGCGAATCCCTCTGTACCGCATGCCTTTCTCAAATTCGTAGAAGTATTTGTTGTCAAAGAAGAGATTTGTTATTATTATGTCGCCCCCGGATGTGACTTTGTGTTGTAAGTTGTTCCAGTCGATTTCTTTGTCAGGCGATTCAATATGTCCTTCTGGGTATCCTGCGACTGCTATGCAAAATGGATACGACGTCCGAATGAAGTTCGTGAGTTGGCTCGCGTATGTGAAACCGTCTGGGTTTGGGATGAATCTTGCCTCTCCTTTTGGTGGGTCGCCTCTGAGTGCTACTACGTTATCAATTCTGGAACGGACGAGATCGTCAAGTATGTTCTTCAATTCAGCTTTCGAGTGACCTACGCAAGTCAAATGGGCTGCGCTTTCTAATCCGATCTCTTGCTTTGCGTATTTTACGATCTCTAGGGTTCTGTCCCTTGTTCCCCCACCGGCTCCATAGGTTACCGAGATGAAGCCTGGTTGAAGCCCTTTAACATCCATGAGCGTTTGATAGAGTTGGGTCACTTCGCCTGATGTCTTCGGTGGGAAGAACTCGAATGAAAAGATAGGATGCTTCTTCTCAAGTATGTCGGTAATCCGCATGGCTAGACATCGAATCTTTTTAGATCGCTCAGGATTTTGCTTGCCTAGCTAATTCTGCTCCTTTCACAATATTGCAGAGTTTTGAGTAAGCGACATCCCATGAACGAGTTCTAAGCCCGCAGTCAGGATTCACGTAAATCCTTGCAGGGTCGCCGAGTATTTTTGTTGCGTACTCTATTCTGTCTTGGATGAGTTCCGGTGTTTCGATTGTGTCAACGTGCACATCTGCCACTCCTAACCCAATTTCTCTGTCGTCTTTGTACTCGTTGAGCAGTTTCAGAGTGTTGTAGGCCTCTCTCTTGGAATTGTCGCGATTGGCGAATTCCAAGGCAAGTTGACTGCAGTTCTTCATCTCCATGATGTGTGGGTAGAATAGGCTGTAGTCGCTAAAGCAAACATGCAGGCTATACTTGCAGGAAATTCCTGCTGTGGCTTCGTTAAAGGCCTCGACAAAGAACGGGACCTCGTCTGGTTTTGTGGTTAGTGCGGGCTCGTCTACTTGTACCCATTTTGCGCCAGCCTTGACAAGGGCTTCTATGTTGGGTCTGAGGATTTCTTTGCCAATATCCAGCACGAATTCTCTCTTAGCTTCGAATTTTAGTTTCCTTAAGTCAGTGTACTTTTGTGCCAAGTGTTTTTGGTAGTATTCGTTGAATGACCATTCGGCTATTGTGTAAGGACCAGTTATTGGAACTTTTATTCGACGTTTTGTGTGTTGGCTTACATAGTTGAATTCCTCAAGATGGTATGGGTTCTTGTAACCAACCTTGCTGACGCATGCGGCTTTTCTATAGTAACGATTATCAAACGACTTCACATGCCCATAGAACTCGAACCCTTTTGAGTTCCGGACGGGATGTTCGTACATTTCTATCCGGTTCTCTTCTCCATCGTAAACATAATCCAGGCCTGCCGATTCCAAATAGCGGATTCCAAGTAGTGAGGCGTACTCTCGGAGTTTGCGTTCATTTTCCGGCGTTCTAGGTTTGCTCAGGATAGCACGCGTCTCGGCTTCCTTCTCAAAGCCGGTCGCCTTTGACCATTTTGAGAGGTGGTCGAGATCTACTTGCTCGATGGGTTTGTTTCTTAGGTACGCGACGAGCCATGGGGCTTTGGGTAGGCTCCCGATTTCTTGTGCTGGGAATAATTTCTCGCTCATCTCAAATCAACCCCTTTACCTGCCCAAGTAACCGCACTTTCTTCTCCGCGACTGGTTGAGGCAGAAAGTCTAGGTCGCAGTTAGGGCTTACGAAAATGCTCTTTGGTTCCAGGTCTTCGCGGGCTTTCAGTACGAATTTTTTGATTTCGTTAGGTTCCTCGAGTAGTGAATTTCTTCCATCGATACATCCGCACCCCAACCCTTTGTTGAAATCGACGTTTGCGAAAGAGTCTAAGGAAGTTGCATAGAAGTCTACACCGATGGAATCTACTGGATAATTGAGTAGCTTTTCGGCCGCTTTGCTTGCATCTCCGAAATAGGTTTGTAACACGCTAGTTCCAGACAATCCCTTAGCACACGTTTCGAATCCATTCTGAGCAGTCTTGAAGTCGTCATCATTTCGCTGTGCAGAAAGGCATGGTTCGTTGAATTGGAAGATCTCGTAACGAGAGGCCTGTAAACTCTTGATTAAATCTCGGAGCGCATGGGAGACCTCATCAATCAAGTCCGACGTGGAGGAGCCTGTATTGTTCTCTGCGAGAGTGGCAAAAGTGAAAGGCCCTGGGAGAATAGCTTTCTTGCGGCTAGTTCGCGGAAACGCATCCTGTCGGAAGAAACTTTCAACCTTGCCGCCTTTGAAGCTAACTTTTCCACTCACTACAGGTGCTCTGTAGAACGTGTTATTATCGAACCATCTCGTTAGGCTGCCTGGTTGAATTCCAGTAAATAAATCTGAGAATGGCCTGAAGAGGTCGTGCCAGTTAAGTTGTCCGTCGACTGCAGCATCAAGTGTCGCTTCCTTCTGCAAACCTGCCAGAGACGAGTTATCCTCTCGTAAGATGGCTTCCACGTCACTCTGCTTAGCCTTGCCGCGCTCTACAGCCCTAGTAGCGGCGACTAATTTTTCGGATCGTGGAAACGCTCCGCTTAGGTGTACTTCCACCATTTCCTGAAACCTATTTTCCAATGCCGCTCGCTATTCCTATATTAATATTGTAAGGCCTCGGATATTCCAGTTGGAATAACCGAAATTCAAAGACTTTCTTCGCTAATCAATCGTTTCAAAGAAGTAACGTGGCCAACGCGGCCATTCCTTCGGGATGCTAGCTTCAAAGTTAACCTGGAGGCCCATTCCAATTTTCAAATCACCGAGCTTCACGTGCTTTATCATCCCAGGCATTTGTGGTCCCTCTACAAGTTTCATGACGCCCACTGCGTATGGCGCCAATGCAATAAATTGGCTGGGAGGAAAGTGAATGATGGTGTACGTTAGCAGTTTTCCTTTCCCGGAGAATTGCACCCATTCGAACGTGTGTCCGAAACACTTTGGGCAGATGCCTCTTGGTGGCCATATTAGCGAGCCGCAACCTTTGCATTTTACACCCATTAACTTCTTCTCGGCGCAGAAATTGTAGAAGTTCTCGATTGTTGGCATGATGGCCCCGGTGTCATCTCGCTCGAAATGCCCATTCTTGACCTCTGGTGTGGATAAGGACCCGGGCTTTTCATTCATTTTAGTCACCCCTCTCGTAAACGTGTACGATCCCGGTTGATGCTGAGCCCCCGAGATTCTCAGTAAGGCCAACCTCCGCTCCTGCAACCTGTCTCCGGCCCGCTTGATTGGTAAGTTGTAAGTAGATTTCGCACGCTTGCGCTGTTCCCGTAGCGCCTACCGGGTGGCCTTTTGCCTTCAACCCACCACTCGTGTTAGTGGGTAGTTTACCACCGAGATGGGTTACTCCGTCGTCGATTAATTTCCCGCCCTTTCCCTTATCACAAAACCCTAGGTCTTCGTACGCCATAATCTCAGCGATCGTGAAACAATCATGCAGCTCTGCGACATCTATGTCCCCGGGTCCAACTCCTGCCTGCTTGTATGCTTGTTCGGACGCGATTTTGGCTACCTTCATGGTACTAAAAACCTCGCGGTCGAAGAGGCTGAGCGTGTCCTGTGCGTGCCCCGTGCCGATTATGTTGACCGGTGTGTCCGTAAAGTTCCTAGCAACTTCTGGAGAGGTGAGCACAATGCAGCTTGCCCCGTCTGACCTCGGGCAGCAATCGTATAGCTTCAATGGCCACGCAACGGGCCGTGATGTGAGGACATCATCGATGGTTATCAATTTCTGAAAGTGAGCCTTGGGGTTGAGGATACCATGCTCATGATTCTTCACGGCAACCTTGGCAAGTTGCTCTTCTGTTGTACCATAACGGTGCATGTGATCCACCGCCATCATACCGAAAATTCCTGGAAAGGAAATCCCGTGCCACTGTTCAAACGGAAAATCAGAAGCCATAGCTAAGATTTCGGTGACCCCCGTTGTACTTACGTGTGTCATTTTCTCCACGCCCCCAACTAGTACGACATCATACATTCCCGATGCGATTGCAAAAATTGCGGACCTTAGAGCAACGCTGGATGAGGCGCATGCTCCTTCCGTCCGAAAGGCTGGTTTAGGCGTCAGGCCAATCCAGTCTAAGAACAACGGTGCGACGTGTGCCTGATGCTCATATGAATCGCTCATCATGCCAACAAACAGGGCTTGGGCATCACGTTTTGGGTTTAGGTTCGGACACTGATCGAACGCCTCCTTCGCGGCCTCCGCGAAAAGCTCCCTAGTGTAAAGTCCTTCACGCACGCCGAACTTCGAAATTCCCGCTGACACAATGCTGGCGATGGGTTTAGCCAAGCGTCGTTACCCTTCTATCAATCAGCAAATACGGCAGATTATGAAGCTATTGTACCAAGAACATGAACTAGCGCTGATATGCCTCAGTTCGATTTTGCATCAACTTAAATTTCCAGGAGGCTGAATGATCGTCTGGCGGATTTATTGAGGAAAGTTGCCTTAGTCGGGATAGGGGTAACACCGCTTCGACCTACGACTCCTGAACTTTCATACAAGGAGTTAATTTTCGATGCCGCAGTCAAGGCTTATGACGATGCCAGTGTCGACCCCCGACGAGATATTGAAAGTTTTGTTTGCTCCTCTGAGGACTTCCTTGAGGGAACTAGTATTTTCGATGAGTACGTTCCTGACCAACTAGGAGCGGTCCAGAAACCGGTTTGCACTATCTCGGCGGACGGCATGTACAGCCTTGCCACCGCTTACATGCAAATTCTAACAGGCCTATTCGATGTTGTAGCGGTGGAGGCGCATAGTAAGGCGTCGGATATCTTCGATATCTCTCCGGTCTACGACCTGGCTCTCGACCCCGTCTATAATCGACCACTAGGGGTTAACATCGATTTCGTGGCAGGTCTAGAAATGAACGCCTACTTGCACTCAAGCGGCGCGACCTTATCCCACTGCAAAAGCGTGGTCGACAAGAACCACAAAAACGCTCTTTCCAACGATCTCGCAATGAAGAGCGCCACAGCCACGGACTTAGCTGATGCTTCAAAACCACTTTCTGAACCACTATCAACTGCCGACGCCGCCCCTCTCGCCGACGGGGCCGCAGTTGTAGTTCTTGCAGCTGAGGACTCGGCAAAAGAATTGAGAAGTGATCCGGTTTGGATAAAGGGAACGGGATGGTCCTCCGACAGCCCAACGCTGGAAACTAGAGAGTGGGATAAGGCGGCCTACGCGGAGCTTGCCGCGAAACAGGCGTATAGGCAGGCGAAAATCGCTGACCCTGGACGGAGCATTCAATTTGCGGAAGTTGACGATACGTATTCGTACAAAGAGCTCCAGCATGTCGATGCACTCGGCCTAGTTGACGGTAGGGCTCATGAGTCGTTGGAGCAAGGTCTCTTCGATCTCGGCAACAAGTTTCCTGTCAACCCATCTGGTGGAAGCATTGGGATGGGGCATACTCTGGAGATGAGTGGACTCCTTCGCGTTGCAGAGGTTGTTCGACAACTGCGTGGAGAGGCTGACGGCCATCAAGTCCCTGAAGCGCATACTGGTGTGGCGCAGGCTTGGCGTGGATTACCGACTGCTAGCGGAGCAGTAGTGGTGCTGAGCAATAGGTGAAGATCATGCAAATCAAGAAACGTGTAGCAGTCGTAGGAGCCGGGATAACGAAATTCATGCGTCGGGCTCAGGAGACTGGGAAAGAGCTTGCTTTCGAAGCTGTTCACCAAGCCCTCGAGTCGAGCAACATGCGGATTCAGGACATTGATTCCGTTGCTCTTGGAACTGCCCCAGACGCATTTGACGGTGTTCACATGAAGGGCGAATACCTGCTCGACGGGGCAGGCGCTTGGAGGAAACCATACTCGAGGAATTTTGTTGGGGGAGGTACTGGCGTCTTCAGCCCAATTCATGGATGGTTCCACGTCGCCTCGGGCCTATACGACACCTGTCTAGTTGTGGCGGAGGAAAAAATGTCGACATGCTTACCCCATCCTCAAGCAGCGTTCCTAACGATCTTCGATAATATGATCGAGCGACCCTTGGGTCCGAACCTAATTTGGATATTCGCATTGGAAATGCAACGCTACATGCAAACACACAACATCCCGAAAGAACAAATTGCTCAGGTTGCAGTGAAGAACAAACGAAATGCACTCGATCACCCCTCCGCCCAAATCGCACAAGCGGTAACGCTCCAAGACATATTAGACTCAGAAGTGCTCGCGTGGCCAGTCCAGCGGTTAGACATTAGTCCCGTGAGCGATGGCGCGTCCGCGATAATCCTAGCGTCTGAAGATGTGGCGCGCAAGATAACAGACTCCCCAGTATGGATTGATGGAGTTGGATGGAACCTCGACACAGCCTACTGGACTAATCGCGACCTCTACTTTCCAAGGTACGTGGCAAACGCTGCGCGCATGGCCTACAATATGGCGGGCGTAACTAATCCGCGCAAACAGATCGATTTCGCGGAACCTTACGACCCGTTCGATTACAAAGAGCTTCACCATATGGAGGGTTTGCTTCTCTGCCGCAAAGGCGAGGCACCCAAGCTAACTGCTGAGGGAGTAACAGAACGGGACGGCCGCCTCCCAATATGTCCCTCAGGTGGACTACTTGGAGTAGGCAACCCGATTGCAGCTGCGGGGTTGATGAAAATATGTGAACTGTTTTGGCAACTACGAGGAGAGGCTGGCAAACGCCAAGTTGGGGGAGACCCGCGAACAGCTGTAGCACAAGCGTGGGGTGACCTCATGCAGATTGGAACAGTAGTTGTTATGCGATCATGAGGAGTAAGAGACCTTGAGCAAACAATCACAACCAAACGGAACCGGACTTAAAGAGGATGATATTCAGGCGAACAGAGTCCTCACTGTAGCGTATCAGCCAAAGATCAAGTATTCCTGGGCCACGGGCATAGCCATAGGAAAATTCCTGAGCGGTCTCAGACAAGGACAAATCATTGGCACTCGCTGCGACCAATGTGGCCGCGTAGTAGTACCGCCACGCATTTTCTGCGAGTTGTGCTTCAAACGAACCGAGACATGGGTCAAACTGCCTGACACTGGATCCGTTAACACATTCTCGATATCTCACATCACAGCAGACACAACACGAATCAAAAACCCAATTATTCCCGCAGTAATCGAGATTGACGGAACAAGCAACGCAGGGTTCTTGCATCTCATAGGAGACGTGAAACCAGACGATGTTAAGATTGGGATGAAAGTCAAAGCAATCTGGCAAGAGACTACAAAGCGGCAGGCTTCGATCACCGACATCAAATACTTCGCTCCGATCAGGTGAAAAGTATGAGCTCAAGTTCGATTCGAATCGAGGGAGACTTCCCGGTCCATTTCAGGTACACAGCTGGGGTAGCGGGTGAGAAATTCCTCCGTGAAATCAAAGAGAATGCGCGTCTGCTAGCAAGCAGGTGCCAGAAATGTGGCCTAAACTACCTCCCGCCAAGAATCTACTGCGAGCGCTGCATGTCAAAACTTGAGGAGTACATTCCGATTGAGAGCGTAGGCACAATAGCAACTTTCACCAAGTGTAGTCGCGATGCGAACGGAAAAGACTTGCCAGAGCCGGTGACCATAGCCCTAGTTAACTTTCCCTCAGCACATGGCGGACTAGTTCACCGCGTAAAGGGCCCAATCAATATCGGGGATAAGGTCCGAGTTGTATTCAAGGAAAAGTCCCAACGTATGGGTTCGATCTTGGATATAGAATATTTTGAAAGGACTTGAGGCTATTTCCATCGTTCTTTTCTAACGCGGCCGGTGATATGGTCGACGATAGTCTTAAGTGACGTTCCCGGGCCGAAGTTGCCGGTTATTCCTAACTTCTCTAATCGTGGCTTGTCCTCCTCAGGTATAATGCCGCCGCCAACCAGAAGAATGTCGCTTGCATGTTTCTCTTTGAGCGCCTTCGCTACTTTCGGGAACGCGGTCATATGTGCGCCATTTAGAAGGCTCATTGCGATTACGTCTACATCTTCATCTATCGCCATTTGGGCAACTTGCTCAGGACTGGCTAAGAGTCCCGCATAGACTACTTCCATGCCGGAATCTCTGAGAGCCCTGCAGAGTACTAGAGCGCCTCGATCATGCCCGTTTGGCTGTAGCTTACACTAGCCCGGGCTTCGCGACAAGTACCCTGATCTTTCGTTCCTGAGATTTCATTATTCTCGTAGTTGAGATTCTCCCACCTCCCAATCACAGTATCGACGGTTCTTTCCATTCACCGAAAACCTGTCTTCCTACGTCAACGATTTCACCTAGTGTTGCGTAAGATTTTACTGCTTTGAGCATGGGTCGGATACAGTTAGATTCGGGATTGGCGAAGGCATTTCGTAGTTGGGATAGGGCAGTTCGCACGGTAGCGGCATCTCGAGTTTTCTTCACCTCACGCAGCCGTTGAATTTGATGGTTTCTAGCACTTTCGTCAATTCGTAGAGTTTCGATTGGAGACGCTTCGTTGACTACATGCGAGTTTACGCCGACCATTAGCTTTGTCTCTTCCTCCATTTGACGCTGATACTTGTAGGATGTGTCAGCTATTTCTCGCTGGATGAACCCTTTCTTAATTGCAGCCAGAATTCCACCCAACTCTTCAATTCTGGCTAAGTACTCATAGACTCGCTCTTCCATCTCATCAGTCAACCACTCAATATAGTAAGATCCACCAAGTGGATCCACGACATCTGCGATTCCTGTCTCCTCAGCCATAATTTGCTGAGTTCTCAACGCTATTAGAGCGGCTTGTTGTGTTGGCAACGCCCATGCCTCGTCGTAGGAGTTGGTATGCAGAGATTGTGTACCACCCATGATAGCGGCCATAGCTTCAACGGCCGTTCGAACTATGTTGTTCAGAGGCTGTTGCCAACTCAGTGACACACCTGAAGTTTGTGTGTGAAATCGTAGAAGCATTGACCTAGTTTTTCTTGCTTTGTATCGTTCCTTGAGAACCTGTGCCCAGATTCTACGAGCCGCGCGGAATTTAGCAACCTCCTCAAAGAAGTCCATACCGCAATTGAAGAAGAAGGAAAGGCGCGGAGCGAAGTCATCGACTTTTAATCCTGCATCGATTCCTAAGTCAACGTACGCGAAACCGTCTGCAAGTGTGAATGCAAGTTCCTGTAAGGCGCTTGAGCCAGCTTCGCGAATGTGGTATCCGCTTACGCTAACGTAGTTCCATTGCGGCAGATGTTTGGTTGTATAGAGCATCATGTCGCGGATGATTCTAAGGTGAGCCTCCGGAGGGTAAACCCATTCTTTTTGAGCTGCGTACTCTTTCAAAATGTCAGTCTGAGCAGTTCCTTTAAGTTTCGAAGGCACTAGCCCTCGCTTCTCAGCTGCCGCTACGTACATACAGGTGAGCACGGACGCTGGCGCGTTTATTGTCATCGACGTGCTCACCTCGTCTAGTGGAATACCATCGAAAAGCACTTCCATATCCTTCAGAGAAGAAACCGAAACTCCACATTTCCCCACCTCACCCTCGGCTCTGGGATGATCCACGTCGACGCCGTACAGGGTTGGCATATCGAAAGCGATGCTCAGGCCTGTCTCGCCTTCCTTGAGAAGGTACTTCAGTCTAGAGTTCGTTTCCTCCGGAGTACCATAGCCTGAAAACATGCGCATAGTCCACAGGCGTCCTCGGTACATCGTTGGGTAAACACCCCGTGTGAAGGGAAAGTCCCCGGGCAATCCGATTTGCCTTACGTAATCTTCATTGTCGAGGTCGAGCGGTGTATACACTCGTCTTAGCGGTACACCAGAGGGATTTTCGAAGTTAGCTCTTCGTTCAGGATGCGCTGTCAACCAGTTTTTGAGGGTCCCCCTTTCCCATTTTCGTTGACATGACGAAAGAGTTCGCATTGTTGTCCGACCAATCAGGTGACCTGATTTTTGTCTTGCTACAGCCATCTTCTTCGCTCTATCCCACCAATAGTTACTACTGCCTTTTTTCGGCATTGCGATCGCCCGTATGAATGAACGCTGTCGGAAAGAAAGGGCATTAATCTTCCTCTTGCGTCAATAAGCGCGATCTTCGCTCACGTTACCGATATTGGAGGCGTGTTCAAAGTTGAGTCAGAAAGAAGCGTCGACCGCGTCGAACATTCCCATCAAACCCGTTTATAATTCTGCGCCTGCTGAAAAGGAACCTCTCGGACAGCCTGGTGAATTTCCCTACACGCGTGGAATTTACGCTGGGATGTATCGTGACAGGTTGTGGACGATGCGTCAGTACTCTGGTTTTGGCAGTGCCAAGGCTACGAATGAGCGTTTCAAGTTTCTGATAAGTCAAGGCCAGACTGGGCTAAGTACAGCGTTTGATCTGCCGACGCAGTTGGGCTACGACTCAGACAGCTCTAGATCGGAGGGGGAGGTTGGGCGGGTAGGAGTGCCGATCAGCACGATCCATAACATGCGCACACTTTTCAAAGGAATTCGCCTATCGGAGGTTAGTACATCAATGACGATTAACGCTACGGCCGCGATCATGCTTGCAATGTACGCGGCCGTGGGCCGAATTCAAGGCGTTCCGCTCAAAACACTTCGAGGCACCACGCAGAACGATATTCTGAAGGAATACATTGCACGGAACACGTACATTTTCCCACCTGAACAATCTCTGCGATTGACAACAGACGTAATCGAATTCTGCGCCCAGCAAATGCCATCTTGGCATCCAATCAGCATCAGCGGATATCACAT
>DATIYC010000027.1:0-14672 GCA_035517955.1 Candidatus Acidiferrales bacterium
AGAACTCTGGACGCATTAAATGAGAAGTTAGGTCCATTCGTCATTCAGTTGCCCCCATCCTTCAAACTCCCCAAACATGACAAGGCTCTGGCGAATTTCATCGGTGAACTTAACCCAAAGTACAGGTACGCAGTTGAGTTCCGTCATAAGTCCTGGTTCAACCCGGACACTGAGAAGTTACTTGAGAGCAAGAACATATGTCAGGTCTGGTCAATCAATCGATACCTTACCACCCCAGCAACCGTAACATCAGACATGATATACTTACGCATGATCGGAAGCAGAGAGATAACTGAGTTCAAGGGGATCCAGAAAGATCAAACCGAGACCATGCAAGCTTGGAAGAAATCGCTCAAGGACGTCGAGGGATCGGTTAAGGATCAATTCATTTTCTTTAACAACCACTTCGCAGGTTTCGGTCCAGCCTCAGCTAACGAATTCCGGCGTTTGATGGGGTTGGTGGAAGTGGATTGGTCAACCCTGAAAGGCACTGGGCCGCAGAAAACCCTCTTCGACTTCTCAAAACCCAAGAAGTAGTAACACGAATTGAATCGCGTAATCTTTCATGTCGACCTCGACGCATTCTACGCATCAGTGGAACAGCGCGAGCACCCAAACCTACGTGGAATACCTTTGATCATAGGTGCAGATCCAAGAGGAGGAAAGGGCAGGGGCGTGGTAGTTGCCTGTTCATACGAGGCAAGAAAACGTGGGCTTCATTCAGGCCAGCCAATTTCAAGGGCATACAAACTCTGTCCAGAGGGCGTTTACGTTCAACCCAACTTCGATCTCTATGGGCACGTATCGACGGACGTGATGGAGCGGATACGAAAATATGCCGACAAGTTTGAACAGATGAGCATTGACGAGGCTTGCATGGAAGTAACGAAGAGTTGCCAACAATATGGCGGCCCAGTCGCCCTTGCGAAAAGAATCAAGGACGAGGTCAAAACAAAGGAAGGCTTGGTCTGCTCTATCGGAATTGCCCCAAACAAGTCAGCGGCAAAGATAGCTTGCGACTTCCAGAAACCCGACGGCCTCACTTATGTGGACCCAGAGCACGTGAGGGAGTTTTTGGCTCCGCTTCCCGTCTCGAAGATTAGCGGAGTTGGAGAGAAAACTGAGGCTGCACTTAACGAAATTGGAATCAAAACAATTGACGACCTTGCCAAATATCCCCCGAAAGCGCTCTACAAACAGTTCGGCAAAACATCGGTCTGGCTATGGGCTATAGCGAACGCGGAGGAGAAAGTTGAGGTCATAGAAAATTACGTAATGAAGTCGATTGGTGCCGAAACGACCTTTGATGTAGACACGGATGATTGGGCTGTAGTTGATCGGCAACTGGGCGCGCTTGAGGATGATGTTCATAAACGCTTGATTGAGTCGAAGATGCGGTACCGGACAGTGGTTCTGAAAATCAGGTTTACTGGTTTCGAGACCTACACGCGTGAGAAGACAATACGGTTTCCGACCACGAAGAAGGATACCATCTCAACAGTGGTTGAAGAACTCACGAAAGAATTTCGAAATCACCCTAAGAAAGTGAGGTTGGTTGGGGTTAGGGTGACTGGGCTGGAGGAAATAGGCGCTGCGGGGCGAGCTAAGGCTACGCTCGATTCTTTCGTTTCCGGGATGCCTACGCAACAACCTTGAGTTCAGGCATATGCTGATTGAGCGAACGCCTTAGAGTTTCGATCTCGGTTGGTGTCAAGTCTCGTAATGGTGGTCTAACGTGCCCCGACTTCAACCCTCTCATCCTTAGGACCTCTAAGAATGGTGCTATTGGCGGGTTCGTGGTTGCCTTGCGTAAAAGGAAGATTTTAGTCTGCAACGTTTTGCCTCTCTCAAGGTTGCCAGTTCTATATGCGTCGTACATTTCCACGTAAAGGTCCGGGAACGCGTTCGCTGTAGCCGACACTCCAGCTTTGGCGCCAGCACAGAACGCGGAGAACAAGTACGCGTCAGCTCCATTGATGATCGTGAAACTCTCTGGGACAGTTGCCAAGTAATCTTGCATCTGCATGAAATCCCTGCTACTATCCTTGATTCCGATTACCCTAGGGATCTTGCTCAATTCAAAGAGAAGTTTGGCGTCAATATTGTTGCCAGTGTTACTGGGGATGTTGTACACCAAGATTGGCAATTTTGTCGCATTCGAGAGCCGCGAGTAATGGGCGACTATGGACTCAGCAGCGGGGTGATAGTAAAACGGGTTTAAACATGCAATTGCATCTGCGCCAATGCTCTCCGCATGCCTTGCTAGGTCCAGGCTGGTTAAGGGGTCAGCTGCACCGACCTGCACGATAATCGGAATCCTACCCTTAGCTTTCTCAACCACGACTTCAGCCACCCGCTTTCTTTCGCCCGGCTCCATTGCTGGGCCCATACCAGTGGTTCCAAGGGGAAACAAGCCATTCACTCTCTTACTGATTTGAAACTCAACAATCTCTCCGAGGGCATCCTCGTCAACTTGGCCATGTGCCGAGAAAGGTGTCACCAAGGCTGTAATGACTCCGCGAAGCTTCAATGCGTCCCCCATGAGCAATCCCCTGGTGAGCCGCTTTACTACCTAGAACAAAAACTCGTTGGTAGCTTTCGTGAAAGATCGAAGCGGACTCCGGAAAGTAAAGAACTAAGAGCCTAGTAGAAGTGTCAATGATAACACGAGTTTGTATTCGGGTAAAAGCGTATTTCCGTAATCATCCATCATCCAACACCAGAGACTTATCCAAGGCCGATCGTTGAGGTAACTGATTGGTGGTGGCTATGACGTACTCAGTTGCATTTCAGGGTGAGGAGGGCGCTTATAGTGAGGAAGCCGCGCTCAGGCACTTCGGCCAAGTTAACGCTCAGCCATTTCGCACGCTGAGGCACGTCTTTGACGAAGTAGAGAGTAAATCGGTTGATTATGGTATCGTCCCAGCGGAAAACTCGATCGAGGGAATCGTTAATCAAACTTACGACCTGTTGCTCGAATCCCCGCTGAAGATATGCGGTGAGGAAAAGATTAGGATTGCACACCGCTTGATGGCTTTGCCAGGAACTGATTTAGAAGATGTTCGAGTCGTCTATTCTCATCCTCAGGCATTAGCTCAATGCAGCCGTTTTCTTGAATCACACGGCTTCGACGCGTCTCCCGCTTACGATACTGCAGGAAGCGCAAAAATGATTCGAGAAAAGCAGCTCCAAGGAACTGCGGCTATAGCAAGCGAACGCGCCGCTCAAGTCTACAAGCTCGTTGTTTTGCGTCAGAACATTGAGGATTACGCTGAGAACTTTACGCGTTTTTTCGTAATTGGTTGGGAGGATGCGTCGCCGAGTGGGCAGGATAAGACGTCAGTGGTTTTTGGAACACCACATACGCCTGGTTCATTGCATAAGGCGCTAGGGGAACTGGCGGTGAGGCAGGTTAACTTAATGAAGATTGAGTCGAGGCCTGTTAGGACCACGCCATGGGAGTATCACTTCTTTGTGGATATTGCAGGCCACCGTTCCAATCCGCAATGCGCCGAAGCCCTAGAAGCGTTAAGGAGAATAACCACTTTCACGAAGGTCTTAGGGTCGTATCCTTCAGCAGCTTAGGAGGCTCTGCGCTCAAGGAAACGGGTCAGACGCGTAGCCATTCTCAAAGCTATTCTGCCGGGCAAAGTGATCAGGTATCTACCCCGGTCCCCTTCCTGAACAATCAATCCTGCTTCTTGTAGAATTTTGAGGTGATTCGAAATTGTGCTCGGAGTGATGCCCTTTAGAACTGATTCCATTTCGCTTGCATACCGTCCCCCGTAGAGAAGTTCACTCAATATACGTAACCTATGCTCGCTCGACATTGCACTCATCAACGCCGCGGCTCGCTCTGCTTCAGCTGTGCTCATGGATCGGGCTTGAGCTTTGGCTATGTGGCGATCGAACCATGCACCGGTTGGATCCACGAAACCTGACTTCTCAATTTCCGAGGAAATTCCTGACATCACACTTCCAACAACGTCGTTGACATATTCGGAGATTGATTCTCCCAAGCCACGTTTCGAAGTGGAATCGCTATTCCCAGCCTTCTGGTGTGGCACTGCCTCAGAAATGCGGTTAACCTCTTCTCTGAGCTTAGCTATCTCATCCTTCAACGCACTAATGTCATTGCTCGTATTGCTAGATTTATCTACCATATGGTATCATCAAATTCGATTTGTAAAAAAACGAATTAGATTCGAGTATTATAAATGTATGGGAGTTCTGCTGGTATTGAGGAAAACAAGCGTGCAATCTAGTTTGACTAGCAAGAGTCTCAACTCCATAGTCTCAAATTTGCGGCTATTGTGGTTGGGTTTCAGTTTCCTCGTAAACGGTTTCCCGTTCCAAAGGTTTGCCTTTCTTAAACTTCCAAATTTCAACTCTTCCGCGGTAGGCGGCTCCCCATTCTTTCAGAGTTTTACGTTCGATCTCGCTAGCCCTTCCTTTGCCGGATTTGACTTGAACCATCAGTATGGTACCTTTTCGACCGGCGAAGATATCGATTGGGCCGTGTGAGGCGGCGCTCCGACTGCAGAACCAACCCTCCTCCCTAAGCCTGCGAAGAACCTGGTACTCTCGGCTTCGACCTCGCGTATAAGGCGTTGAAACCATTCCAATTCAATCTCCATGTGCCAGTTTTGCATCAAGAAAGTGTGATAATTCCATTTTGCGAACCCGAGAAGATGCAATTGGAGGTGTAAAATACTTAAGGTCCGGCTCTCCGAGAGACGATTAGGAAGAATCAGATTTGCGTTTCCCGGCGCGGGCACTGCTACTTGTAATAGTTGCTATAGTAGTCGCCGGGCTAGCTGTGAATAGTGTTTATGGTGATAGCACGTACACCATTGCGATAAGTGTCCAGGGGTTACCCGCAACGTTGTCGACAAGCGTTTACGTCGACGGACAATTGAATGGAACTCTAAACGGCGGTGGTACCACAATCTTCACACTTTCTTCCATGTCTAACCCTTTGACGCATACTATAGTCGTTGACTCTTACGTTACTGGTGGAAATGACACACGTTATTTTGCAGCTGATGCCTCTTGGACTGTGAACGGCCCGAGCAGCCACATTTTCACGTATTCAACGCAGTACCTGCTTACAGTGCAAACAGCCTATGCGACCGGGAGCGGAGGTGGCTGGTTCAATTCCGGAAGCTCGGCAATAGCAACGCTTAGCTCAGGTGAGGTGGATGAAAGTCAGGGTGTTCGGCAAATCTTTACCGGGTGGGGTGGTGATGCGACTGGAACGCAGGCTACCTCAAACGGCATAATTATGAATGCGCCTAAAACTGCGGTAGCAAATTGGAAGACGCAGTTTCTTCTAACGGTGGCTTCGAATCCTGGGAACGTTACCGGTTTGACAGGTGGGGGTTGGTATGATGCAGGTGGTGAGGCGAATTTCACTGCCCCGTTAATCGTGCCGGCAACTTCCAATACTCGCCTGAAGTTCAATCATTGGAGCGGGGAATACAATGGGCAGTCTGCGAACGGCGTCGTGTCGATGGATCATCCGAAGGCGGAGACGGCAGTTTATGGAGCACAATACCTTCTTACTGTTACGTATTCCCCGCCGAGTATATCGCCTTCATACAATGAGAGTCGTGCGGGTTGGTATGACGCGGGTTCAAACGTCCAACTTGGCCCGCCTCCCTCCGTCATAAATCTTAGCACGGTTGAACGCCTTCTGTTCACGGGTTGGACAGAGAACACCACCCAGTCCACCAGTCCTTCCTACACCCTAACAATGAACTCGCCCAGAGTTATCACCCTGACCTACAAGACCCAATACTACGTAGATGTCCAGTCTAGCTATGGAACCGTGACAGGTGCGGGCTGGTATGATCGAGGCGCAACTGCAACTATAACCGCGCCAAGTTCCTCCGGCACGTGGCCAATCCCCTACACTCTAACCGGTTGGACTGTGTCCCCTTCAACGGGAAACTTCAACAAGACGAATAATGATTGGGTGTTGACTGTGAACGGGCCATACGTTGTGAAGGCTCAGTGGAGCATTGATTATGTTCCGATCATTGAGTTATTTGGCGGCCTAAGCGCTTCAATCATTGCCGTCGCAGTAGGCGTAGCAATCGCTTATCGGCGCGGCGCACTAACACGTCAACCCCGTCTACGTCCACAAAAGACTGGTCCCGAACAGGAATCGGGTGGGTCAATTGCCTGTAGCAATTGTGGAAACAACGTTCCGAAGGCAGCAACTTTCTGCGAGAAATGCGGCGCACCCTTATCCCATACGCCCACATCGCAGATCAGCCCACTAGACGAAAGAGTCTACAACTACATCCTAAAGCACGAGGGAACAATTTCCGTCAGCGAAGCTTCCGCTGAGCTTGGAATACCGGTCGAGCGGTTGAAGGAAATTACCGAGCGCTTGAAGAATCGTGGTCTCTTAGGTTAGAAGGGGAACCACGGAGACTGTTCGGGTTGAGGTTGAGGGTACGTAGGGTATTGTGGGTACTGGCCGTACGGTTGCTGTTGTTGGTATTGGCCAGAACCGAACTTGCTTGAGATGTTCCAGTAGCATTCGGTGCAGAAACTCAACGCCCCATATTGCTTGTTGCATCCCGCGCATATTGACCGTCCGCACCTTGCACAAACGAAAGCAGCAGGCAAGTCGTGGTGGTAGTAGCAACTACCCGGACTCTGAATTTGTCTTGGTGCCTGGATGGGTGCAGCAGGTATAGGAGGAAACGGACTTTGGGAGCCTAGAACTTGGCCTGTCAATGGCGACTTTACTTCAACCTTAACGGGTGGAGATTGGACTCTTGAAAGTGAGGCGCCGCAACTGAAACAGTACCTAGCATCTTCGGCATTGGGCCTACCACAGGATTGGCATGGGATCATGGTTTGAACCCATGATGAAGGAGCTTCGGGCGTTTTTAACGATTACCCATTCTAAATGGCGGCGGTTCATACGGTTTAGCCATGGAATACGCCGTTTAGCGAAAAACAAAGAGCGGTGGAGTGCGAGAAGATGACACTAATAATGCAATTCGAATGTTACGTCAGCTTGAGAATTGATTCATGGAATTCCCCGTTGTGCATTTCAATTAGAACACGAAGATAATCACCTGGCGCGGATTCCTGAAGAGTCTTACCATCCAGCGTTCTGGTACCTTGAGCGGTTTCAAGTAGGATCGTCATTTTTCCTTCGCCGATCTTAAGGGAATCGCGAATTCGTCTCTCCATTATCTTCCGTGAAACTCGTAGGCTTTGGGCTGGGAGTTGGGCGCGGGAAGCGTTTTCCTTGGCTGTTCCATCCTTTCCGCAAACGAAACACTGTTCGCTTCTTTTCAGCTCAATTGGCGTGTATCGGTTGTTTTTCATGTCCACGAAGAGCACTGATCGTAGTGGCTGTCCTGTCTTCTCGGGCCACTTACCCTCAGCCCTAAACTCTTTCACGCCTAGTATGATTTTGATGGTTTCTTGGGAGAGTATGGATGAGACGAGGGAGATGGATGTGGCGAATGATGGGGTCGCTTCCTCTTCAGGTGGGGCTTCGCAAGGGTTGCGCAACCCGACAATATGTGCGTACTGGTTTGGTGGAAACATGCAAATCGGGCAAGCATCGTCTGGTGGTATGTACGTGTGAACTCTACCGTTAAGACCTGTGATTCCTCCATCAACGAGCGGGACGGAGTATTTTCGGCAGGTTTGTGAGAGGAAGATTCGGGAGACAACGTTATCCAATCCACAAACAACCACATCCGCATCCAAGTAGAAACGTAACGGCACACTCTCTAGGTCGCCGCGGTATGCAGCCGTTTCAATGAATGGGTATTTGCCGTGGATGTTCTTAGCTAGGACTTCCGCCTTGTTCTTGCCCAAATCATTTGGTTGGAAGAAAACCATTCGGCTTATGTTAGATAACTCGACGCGGTCGCGGTCGATGATTAGAATTTTTCCCACTCCGAGCATGGCAAGGTTCTTCGCAGTTTCGTTTCCGATCGCACCTGCGCCTGCCAGCAAAATTGTAGCGGAACGGATCCTCCCCTGGCCTTCAGCTCCCCAGACAAGCAAGTGCCTTGCCCAGAGATAGTCGACGACTATCGTTTCATTGCGGTATTTGATGGAACCTAGCTTGGAGTTTTCTGCGAGTTGCTTTCCTCGGAGAAGAAGCTTGGTTAACTCGGGTTCAATGTCGAGTTTTTTGCAGATGACTCGTTTTAGGTCTTTAACGGTTCTGACTGGGGGGAGGTCGACTTCAATCTGTTGGTATGATGGGAGACTTGCAGAAATTCGCATTATGTGGCCGCTCGGTTCTCTCTGCCCATAATCTTGAAGGTCACGATGTCCCCGGGCTGTGGTGTAGTAGTAAGATGGGGAACGGGAACTATGTTGAAGTGTAGTACGTCGCCCGACTCCTCCTCTTTCACCCTGTTTTTCGTCATCTTCGGGAATCCATGCTGTCTGCACACGTTTGCGGCTTTGAGGGCGCGTGGGTTGTCGAAGACGCTTTGAGGGTTGGGGTCGGTTAGGAGGTAGTGGAGGGCGTTAACTACGGAAATCAGTTTCAGCCTAGGATCCCATTTTTCGCCGAGAACGGATACGCAGACAGCGTTTGTAATGTTGGGAACGATGTTTGGGTGGGATATGTCCGTGAGCCATGTTGCGATTGGCGGCTTTAGTGGATATTCAGGTGGTAGGTCCAGCCTGAAGCGATTCCAGTCTACGTACTCTGTGAACGGCCATACTCCCTTCTCGGCAAGCTTCTTCACTTCGCCTTTCTCGCATCGGATTAGGCCTTCGAATCGGGTTGGTGGGTCGTTGATGGCTGTGATGGTTGGGAATTGGTGGTTGAGCAGGTTTTTCTCCTTGTACAGTAACGATACGTCCAACTAGTCTCAGCACGACCCGCCAATTATGTTGTATGGCATGAGCGCGAGTTGGGCGTTTTCGGGAATGGCTGATCTTGCAACGGTCGTGTTCTCGTCGAGTATTGCGCCTCCGTACATGAGAGCCACCGTAGTTGGGTCAACGCCGAATGATGAACACACTTGTTGCTTGATCTCCGCTATTGTATGGTCGGGAATGACATCGATCTCTGCTAAGCCTGTTTGTGGGCCGATCGGCGCTTGAATGAACAGTTTCATCTTTGATGGTTCACCTCCACTCATGCTGGTTCTGCTTTTCCATACAGGAGCCTAAACTATCTTACTATCAGTTCAACCGGTTGGCTGTGAATGATGCCCGCACCGGTTGCTTGAACGAGGACTGTGTAAGTGCCTACTTTAACGTTCAGAGGGGCCTTGATTTGAATTGTTATTGTAGTGGTTCCTGGGCCTGCTAGGATTGTTTGGTTGTTGTTTGTGAGGGTGTAGGTAATGCCCTCTGGCAGGTCGATTAGGCTTATGGTGACAGGGTCAATGAATCCCTTCTCCAACGTTAGGGTAGCGGTGAGGGTGGTGGTTGAGCCAGGGTGGAGGTTGCTGGAGGTGGGGGATACGCGAATGTTGAAGTCGGCTATAGTGACCTCGATTGTAGTTTGACGTACTACTGGCATAGATTGGGGCGGTGAGTATGTGGCTGTGACCGTGACTGGATAGGTTCCATTCGAGGCGAGCTGGTTGGCTGTCATGTTCACGTTCACGTGACCTGATGTGTTTTGGTTTGGTGCAAAAGCTAACGTTAGTCCAGTTGGTGCCCCGGTGGAGGAGAGGGATACTGGCTCATGAAAATTGTTTACTGTTAGCACGTTGATTTGTGTGGCTGTGGACTTTGTTCGGTACACCGTCACCGAACTGCTCTGAGACGATATGGTGAAGTCGGCGACAGCGATGTTGTAAGTGGCCGTTTGTGCTTCGTTCCCTTGGGTATCGAAGGCTTTAATGGAGTATGCTATGTTTCCGGTCACATCATTTCCAGGAATAGTGTAAACGTATTTCCCCACACCGATGGTGTTCATTGCCGCTAGCAATGGGGTGCTAGATATTGAACCGTAGGCTAAGGTTACGTTTTGAATAGTTCCAGTTGTATTTGCCGTTATTAGTATCGGCGTTCCAACGGTCGCCTCTAAGACAGGGGTGTGTTTGATGGTAAGAAGGGTGGGTCGTGGTGCGGCGTTGTATATGAGAGCGCCAATTAACCCAATTGATACAATTATGGTTACGAGGATTATTGCGATAGCAAGTCGTTTGTTCTGAAACTGCAATGGTTGTTTCGTAAGCCTTCTTCTTACCTCAACTGTCGGGGTAGGTGGAACTGGAGGCAAAGTTGTGGTGGTTGACGACGCCGGTGCTACTTCGGGTTCTTCAGTGTAGACCTTGATGTTTTCGTTAGGTAGGCGCACCGCGGTTCCTAATTGGGGTATGACTCTGAAGTATCCTACTTCACCATTTGATGCATCTACGACCATTCCGGTGATGAGCGAGGAGAATTGCTGTAGTTTCGTTTGTGTTGCTATGTCGGTTTCTGAGAAGAATAGGCCGCCTGCAGTGTGTGAATGGTACCATCCTACTATGTTGCCTTTGAGTCGTCCGGTCATTAGATCGTCAGCGATCTTGGCGAGTGAAGCTGCCGGTAGCGTGACGCGGTGGGGTTCGGATGAGAATTGGCCAGTTGTGGAATCTTGTATCACTATCGTGTCATTTTGGAGTTTGCCGATTAGCAGGCCTATGATTTCTGTAGTTTTGGTGTCCCGTGCAGCTTGGACTATCCTATCATGGATAGGTTTCCATATGCTGACGTAGGACAAAAGTTACACCAAGGTTGAAGGGGAAAGAAAAAAAGGGGTGCTTACTGACGCCCTTAACGTCCCAGCATGCCGAGGATTCCGCCCAACACACCGAGAACGAATCCGGCCACAAAGCCTCCGCCGATTATGAGGCTGAGTACGGCCAACGGGAAGACGACGATGCTTCCGATTGTTCCGTAGCCGAGTAGCATCAGTATCGATCCGATCACCAATATCAGGCCAATGATTACGCCGATAGCGAAAGCGAGGCTTGCGGGACCTAATGCTGGTAACCAGAAGAATACCCCAATCCACATGGCGTAGAAGCCGGGCGCAAGTAGAGCTGCAGCGTTGAGTATTACTAGAATTCCTGCGATCACTGAGAGGATGAAGCCCCAGATTGCTCTAGGTGACGGGGGCGGTACTGGAACGAATGGAGGTGGGTATCCTGGCATTGCTGCGACGGGTGGGGGTGGCGGAACGAATGCCGGTGCAGCCATAGGTGGTGCCATCGGGGGCGCCATCATAGGCGGCGCCATGGGTGGTGCCATCTGTTGCTGCGGTGCGTACGCAGGTGCGGGTGGTTGTGATGGTGTCATTGGGACAACGCCTTGGTAACATTGCGGGCAAAGGACTAGGTCCATGTACGCCTTAGAGTCGTCGCGGCAAATAGACCTTCCACAGCGGTTACAGACGTAGACTGCTGGAAGGTTCGGGTGGTAGAAGCATTGGCCCGGGGCGGGGACTCGGATGGGTCCACCGGGGCTGACTGGTGTAACGACGCGGACTGAAGGGACTGGTTTGAGTGTTGGGACTGCGGTAACGCCGAGGGATGCTCCGCAACTCGAGCAGAATGATGCGTCATCTCGGTTGTTGTATCCGCATGATGGGCATTTCTTGACCAATTTTCTAAATGTCCTCCTTTAGTTGATTAACTCTGAACCAACGGTGCACGCCTGAACGCACTTAAGCATTTGGTCAAGCATTGTCACATTGGTGAATAGTAAAACCAGGATTATACCAAAATTTAGCGCAAAATGTGGTGCTGGCAACACTGCGCCACACAAGCGAATTCGCAAACGTTTGCGAAAGTGGAGTTGTGGATTCCACAACTTGTAAAGCGGGCTTTTGATTAATTCCCAGAAAACTCTTAAAATGCAAAGATTTTGCAAACCTCGACCTGATTTGAGCCTTGTCATTAATGCGACCGCGAGGAAATTGAACTCTTCTCTTCCAAGAAACATTCTCCACTTCCGAAGACAATTCGAATCTCCAAACTCTCGAACATTATTCCCGGACAGTTCTAGCAGGGTTCTCTGAGATGGGGTGACTCGGCAGCTGTAGCTTATTGCGTTAGGTAGTTACCAGATGCTAAGGTTAATTAGCGAAATGTCCCACGCCACCAGCCGACGCCCCGGTGGCTCAGCCTGGTAGACTCCGCAAGGGACACCAAAAGCGCCGCCTTGGTAAGTCCAAGCGTAAACTCGAAAAGGCGAAGGTCGCGGGTTCAAAAGCGAACTTCATTCGCTGAAAGCCCCGCCCGGGGCTCCAACTTCTTCCGTTTTAGTTTCGCAACCATTGAGCAGGTTACTATCTTGAGAAGGGGATTTCATCTTGTGATGTAGAGTTGTTTTGTAATTTGCACTTGAGTGGTTCTGTTTAGTGGCACTTGAATGATTGTACCATAGCGGTCATTGTCTTGTCATATTTTCCTTGGGGGTCGCTAGGTGCCATTGTGTATAGGACAAAGTATCTCTTCGACTCATCACAGTGAACATGTAGGGAATATGCTTCTCTTTGAAGAGACTTCTTTCCGGCGAAGGGTAGGCTGGGGATCATTTCATCAAATTTGACTTTGGTTAGCGTGGCTTGGTGGTTGTTGACGTCTACGTAGTCTCTTGATACTTGCTCAAAATTCTTCACATTTTTGCCCTTCTTCATCGCGTTGATGCTGTACTCCGCGTGATCTTGGACGGAGTTGAATCGCTTTGACACTTTCTCTAGCTCTCCCCAGGAAAGGAATATCCTGATCCTCTCCGGCAAGTGAAATGCAATATCGCCCGCCTCCCGCTTGCCTTTCGAGTTAAACTCCACCCGACTATCGTCAGGGTAATCGACGCCTATGCTGTACATGCTGAATCGTTCGAAGTTGTTAGTCACAGTTATCTCGTAGGATGCAGTGTGCGGTGAAACTTAACTCTTGCACCCCAATCCTCTCTGATGCAGTCAACCCAAAAGCCGGAGCCCATTCCAAACGCTTAATTCCTTACAGAAGTTGTTGGCCCAGAGCGGGCGTTCTAAATGGTGGATACTAAAGCGAAGCGTAAGTTTTACAGGATATTCTACTCGACTGACGTTCATGCCTCGGAAGTCGTCTTTAGGAAGTTTCTTGGTACCGCGAAATTCTATAGTGTAGACGCTTTGGTTATGGGTGGTGACATAACTGGAAAGACTGTTGTGCCCTTCGTCTCGAATGCGAGTGGCAACTACAGATTCAACTTTCAGGGCCAGGAATTCGACGACATTTCGCCCACAGACCTAGGCGAATATGAGAAACGCATCATGAATGCAGGCCTCTATCCATATCGTACCACGGAAAGTGAATACGATTCGCTCAGATTGGAAACAGGGAAAGTTTCCGCACTCTTCGATCAACTCATGATTGAAAGATTGAATGCTTGGAAGCAACTTGCTGAGTCGAACTTGGCACCTCTCGGCGTAAAGTGTTACTGGACGGGAGGGAACGATGATAAACAGGAGGTCCTCGACGCAGTAGCCTCATCAGAGCACTTCGTGAATGTAGACGGCAAGATTGTCACGCTTGAAAGCGGGCATGAGATGCTTAGTTTAGGCTGGAGCACCCCAACTCCATGGAACACACCTAGAGAGTGCAGTGACGAGCAGATTGGTGCAAAACTTCAGCCATTGGTAGACGCTATAAAGAATCCTTCAACTTGCGTTTTCAATGTTCACGTACCGCCGTACGATACAGGGTTAGATGTTGCGCCAAAACTCGATGCTAGCTTCGATCCACCGAAACCTGTCGTTGAAGGGGGACAGCAGGTTCTGATTCCCGTCGGGAGTACAGCAGTTCGTAGCATTATTGAAAAAACGCAGCCACTCCTAATGCTATGTGGGCATATTCACGAGGTAAAGGCGGAGGTTAAAGTGAATCGTACCATGTGTATTAACCCCGGCTCAGAATACCCTGCTGGCATATTGAGAGGAGTAATTGTCAACCTCGTCAAGGACAAAGTGCTTAGCTACCAGTTTACTTCCGGTTGAAAGAAAGATGGGGACCCCCTATACAGGGGGTACTTCTTTGAAGGCCAAGTCCAAGTCGATGCCTCTTCCTTTAAGGTACCAGCGTCTAAGGAAGAAGTAAGCTACCCAGATTACGAAGATGCTGAGCATTATGCTTTCTGAGACTCTGCTGGATGTCATGACACCTAATCCAGGAACGGTGAGGTAGTAGTAGAGCATCCAGGCGCTGAATATGGTAGCGATTATTCCGGAGATCGTAATGAGTGGTACGCCGGCGATCTTGTACTTTGCCGCAGCAGAGTTCTCATAGACCGACTTCCTTGTCCACGGAAAGATTGCTCCTCCGAACGCGGTTCCAATGTACATTACTGTCGCGACTGCAGTTACTGCAAGAGTGAGGGTTAGGTATCCTGGAACGAAGTTGTAGATGTATGAGTAGATGACGGCGCCGAGGACGAAGAACAGTACGTGTGCTATAACGGGGGTATGCGTTCGACTACTGACGCTGCTAAGTATTTTCGGATATACGCCGTCGATTGACATTGCAACGACAACCCTGGTCCAACCTACGATTACGTTTGTTTCTACTTGGAATGCGTTTAGGAGAATTCCGATTGTCATGAGAAAGATTAGCAACGGGTTGTCGGTTAGGACGGCTGCGAGGTTGCTAAACCAAGGTGGAATCGGCATACTGACGGTTCCGGTCGTG
>DATIYC010000028.1:0-9444 GCA_035517955.1 Candidatus Acidiferrales bacterium
CGCCGGCTCGTTCAAAATTGTGGGCGTGATCGCTCTCTTCCCATACATTGCCAATTTCCTTCTGCGAGCCTCTGACAAGTTCGCATGGTCTGTTGGCGATACGTTGCCGAACGGGGAGATCACAAGCCGAAAAATGAATGCACTCTGGGCGATTTTCATGCATAACTCTCCAACAAGTGAACAACATGTCGTCAACCGTTGTATCGCTTTGCAGATCGTGTTTGGAGCTTTAGCCATACTATTCGCTTACTATCATGTCACTTACATAATTCCACGGCTGGGACATTAGAGTTCTAGTTATTGTAGTCGAACAACGTAAATCGTTCACACTAGCACTAAGCTCGAGTGCTTCGTGTAGATCTATGCACAGCCTTTCACAAAGGTACTCAACTCCATGCTGTGGAGCATCTGTGAATGAAATGGAACAGGAGCGAAGGGTGAAAGAGTAAAGCTGTCCGCGGAGTTGCCTAAGATCGTTTAGTTGGTTCAACGGCGGTTGGGGCGGTTCTACGGATCTCAAGCACCGAATTTGAACCGCCAATTGCCTGTAACATGTTACCGTACGCTACATTATCTTCCAATCCAGGAGGAGACTCGTTGTAATGGCTAAGTAGTCTTTTGATGTGATTAGAAAATGGGCAATTGGGTCGAGCCTCTGAAGAGGTTCGTGCGCAACAAGAAGGCTATCAGTGGACTCGAAACAGCCATAGTTCTGATTGCCTTCGTCATCGTGGCCTCAGCCTTCGGTTACGCTGTGCTCAACATGGGTTTCCTAGCCACACAAAAAAGCCAACAGGTAGTTTTGGGTGGATTGGCCGTGGCGTCGTCGGCGCTCGTAGTTGACGGTCCAGTCTACGGATACAGCGACCAAACTCCCAGTTCCAATGATCAGCTTACAAGCATAGTTTTCTGGCTTCAGACCGCTTCAGGAGCCGGCTCTGTGGACCTGAACCCAGGCAAGACCATGATAAGCTTCCAGAACCCTCGGGGCGTCTGGCCAAACGTCTATTACTGCTCCGACGGAACAGGAAACCAAAACGGCGCATGCCCCGGAAAGGATGTGTCGGGTAATCCGGCTACTCCCACTTCCACTTGCCTAGCTTACACACCTGTCGTAGGAGGCTCAGATTACTGGACACTATGTGGGGCGACGAACGTCGTCTGGGAGGTTGGCACGGGTATGTTGCTTCAGTCGGGCCAAAGGGTCAGAGTGACAATCGACCTCACTGAACTTACCTCATCGCCAGGTAACCTCGCTGGCGGAAATGTTGGTAACGACGAGGCGATCACGATAATTGTCAAGCCACCATCTGGTTCAGTGCTTGAGATAGACAGAGTCGCTCCAGCCACAATTCAAACTGTTAACGATTTAGGTTGAATATTCCGCTCCATCCCCCGTGGCGCTACTCGTCTTCCGTGAATTGATCGATCTTCTGGTGAGTCCTAAAGTATAGTCCATCGGTCTCCAAAGATAGCAGAGTCGCTGATGCCTTATTCTCCTATACTGCCGGCCCAAAAATCAACCAAGCGAAATTCGATAACACACCATACTGCAACAGCGACAAACGAGACGGTGCTACGTCTACTGCGCATCGAGTCCAACTCGAACTGCCTTAGTGCCCGATCATAGCCTCTAGGAGGAGGGTCGCCTTGGAGCTGAACCACGTACACGGTGTTCGTTTTCATGTTACATACTATGCGATATCTGATTCCGTAGGTGTAGTGACAGTGTTTTGGCAAGAAGAGAAGGAAATGATGCAGAAATGGTAGATTTCAAGAAACCATTCGGCAAGAAGAAGGAAGAAGAAAAAGAAGATGACACAATTCTATTCGATTTGAACCCAGAAAAGCTCCAGGAGGCAGAAAAGCAGCCTCAAAGGGGAGCCGTACAAAGCTTCACGGTTACACCCGAAGCACCTGCGCCGACAACTGCGTCCGCACCAACAGAAAAACCACCAACAGTGGTAGCATCAACTGGTCCTATTACAGAGGGCGCAGCAGATTCCGAGACTATCGAACCAACCGTTGTGAACGAGCAGTTACAGGATTTGTCAAGCAATCTGAAGAATTTGGTGTACGATTTTAGATCGTTCATGTCAGAGTCGGGTAGTCCATTCAACCCGAATGACATCCCTGCAACCGCTGAGCAAACGTCCACAAGTGCACCGATTAACTCAGGCTACATATCGGCGAAGAACGCAGGAGCAACTGTCACGGAGACGGTTGAAAACCCCTCAGATGTTCAAAGCGGTTTGGAGAATCGGTTTGTCTCGCCTGCTGACAAGGCGAAACTTGGTAGGTTGCTGGAACGTTCTAAGAAGGCGTCGCCAGCACTCAATCAATTGAACGATGCTTTAGGTGCTCATCAAGCGACAAAGTTCTCGAAGGAGTTAAAGTCCAATCTTGATGCAAGTGATATGCCTGCTCTAATCAGAGCCGTGAATAGTACTGACTACTTACTACATGCCGTCGGTAGAAAAAACCTGCTGAAGATCCTGGAGGTAGGGACTCGTGAGGGCTGGATTCGTCCAGAAGTCGAACGAGTTGTGCTTAGCGTTGCAGAAGTTCTGTCCACTGCTGGGGTAGAGTCAGATGATCGAATCATAAACGTCAACGACCTACTACGTGTAGTCTATTTCCTGAACAGATTACTCGACCCGGAAATTTCTGATTTTCTTAGCATGAACCAAATTCCGCGTCTAAAGCAACCCTGAGATCCTTGAACTCGGCTTTCACGGAACACTGTAAGGAGGGTGCTCACGACAAGTGGAAGTAACGATTAGCACAGCGATTCTACTAATTGCCACCATAATAATGGCAACAGTCTTTACTGGTGCAGCGCTTTCCCAGCTATACACCTTTCAAAACTCCCTCAAGGAAATCAGCCAAGAAAACCAGCAAGCCTTCGGAACGAACTTGGTGATCATAGGCGAAGCGCAGGAGAGTTCACCAAGCAGTATACTCGTATGGGTTAAGAATGTTGGCCAAACTTCCTTTTCGTTGGACGGAACCAATTCTTGGGACGTGTTCCTCACATTTCCAAACCAATCCTACATACGATTCAGTTACAACACTGCACAGTCTGATTGTTGGAATGCTCAACTCCTGAATCCAAGCACACCCGGTATTTGGCAACAGGGAGAAACAGTACTCATAACAGTATACATCCCCTCTGGCCAAATCACCTCGGGGTCGTATTCTGTTCGCCTCACCATGCCCACTGGAGTCAGCGTACAAGATCAGTTCTCGTTTTGATAATGCAATGAGGTATCTGAGATGGGTTTTGCAACTATTGTGGCTGGGATTTACCTCGTTGCCGTATTGATAGTCTCATTCTATGTGTGCGCGAACTCGTTCAATCAACTTTCAACTGCTTCGATTCAATCGATACAAGCTGCAACGAGCATTCAAATGGAGAGGTTAAGGAGTTCAGCGCAAATTGAGAAAGTTACAGTCTCGACTGATGAATCCAAGCTATTTGTGAACATCAACAATACTGGCGACGTAAACGTACCGAACAATGCCTTTCAGGAAATTGACGTTTTCGTAACTTACACGGATAACTTAACCGGAATCACGCAAACTTACTGGTGCTATTACAATTCAGTGAACCCAGCTCAGGACCGGTGGGCTCTTAACTCTACTATAATTCCAAACCCATTCCCCGCCACGGTCGACCCATATGGCTGGGATCCATCAAAGACCCTCTCGATAACCATTCAACTTGCAGCACCTCATCACATTAGACTAGGAACTGACGGTTACCTGAAAATAATTCTACCAGAAGGCACGGTGGCCGCGGAGTCATTCCAAGGATAGATGGTAGAATGTCTCGCTCTGTGCCTACGGTTGAAGGCTATATCTCCACCAACAACCGTGAGTTGGATAACGCATTTGGAGGTGGGCTAGTTATTCCCTCACTTGTACTGGTCGAGGGTAATAACGACGCGGGGAAGTCTGTAATTGTACAACAGTTTCTATACGGGGCAATGCTTGCAGGGCTCGACGCAACCGTTCTGACGACGGAAAGTACGACCCGAAGTTTTCTCTCACAGATGAAGATGCTCCATCTCGATCTAGACAGAGCGTTCATTGAAGGTAAGCTGCGCATTATTCCAATTCACGTGAAGAACATTGTTTGGACACAACATCGACTGAGCAAACTGCTAAACACTCTTACCGGATTCATTGAAACAAACAAATCACGGGTATTCCTAATCGATTCTATGACCTACATGTTTGCCGAGGCAGGGCTAACCGACATTCTGACCTTCTTCAGTCGCCTCAAGAAGCTCACCGAGCCAAGTCTTCCAGGAATTGCGCATAGCAAAACCGTGATCGGAACACTACATAGTAACTTTCACGGAGAAGAGAGCGAGGAATTACTCGTGCGCATCAGAGCCCTTTGTGATGCGCACATTAAACTCAGCAAAGACGTAGCTGGCGGACAGGTAGTTAGGCGGATAGAGGTTTGCAAACTCAAAGGCTCACAAATGATGGCGAATAAAATCAACAGTTTCGAGATACACCCCGCCTTCGGAGTCAGAATCGTACCAACCTCGGAGGCGTTAGCCTAGCCCAAACTGATCTTGAAAACAGGTGTCCGAACAAATGAGTAAGTACAGTGACAGATATCGTGGCTCAGGCAATCATCTACTCGACAGCCTTCAAACAAGACCACCCGCAGCGGTACAACAAATATCCCGAGACCTAATTGACGCGATGAGACGGAATCCGCATCTAAGAACTTATGTCGACAAAGAAGGTGGTAAGCTTGGTATTCCTTCATTCTACAAAAGCCTATCACGCGATATGAGAACCTGGGAAAGTCCACATCTGATTTATCCTGTCGGCGACCCAATCTTTATTCACATCTTTCCGGACAAGAACGTTAAGACCCGTAAGGTCTACAGAGTCGTAGAGCCGAAGCTGCCAGGTGTCAGGACAGACCTTCTTCAGAAGGTTGAGGCAAGAATCGTAGCGCAAATCGATGAAAGGCTTGAAGTAGACACCCAAGAGGAGAAGCTACAGATACTGCTAGAGCTACTGAACCGAGTCGCATACGTCAAAGGGTCAAAGGACACAGGAGGACCAGTTAGCAGTGGCGGTTTCAAACTATTTCCCTTCTTGGGAAGCAAGGGACCAAGCAGAATTTCTCTGACTACCTTCGAGTATCAAGTCGTCAAATATCTACTTCATAAGAATAGAATCGGGTTGGGCGTTCTAGAGCCACTTATTCGAGACCCTTACATTGAGGATATCTCCTGCGATGGCGTTGGTCCTATATTTCTGGAGCACAAAATCTTCCAGAGCCTCGCCTGCGATTTCGGCTTCGATACGAAAGAGAGCTTGAACGAGTTCGCTCTTTGGTTAAGCGAAAGATCTGGAAAGCAAGCGACTCATCGCAATCCAATCGTCGATACCATCCTATCAGACGGGTCGAGGCTGAACTTAGTATACGGCGAGGATGTGAGCATGAAGGGAACCAACTTTACAATCAGAAAGTTCACCGCTGCTCCTCTTCCCGTTTCAAAACTGATTCAGTTCGGAACCATGGACCCGATGCTTGCCGCTTACATGTGGATGTTACTGCGTGAGGGCATGAACATTTTCGTCTGCGGAGAGACTGCCTCAGGCAAAACAACAACGTTAACTGCCTTAACCTCATTCATTAAGCCAAACTCAAAAATAGTAAGCATCGAAGACACGCCGGAAGTTCAACTTCCGCACGAAAACTGGATCCGTGAGGTAACCCGGTCCTCGCAGAGAGAAGAAAGCACAGTAGGAATGTTCGACCTACTCAAAAGCGCACTAAGACAGAGACCAAACTACATAATCGTAGGGGAAATCCGTGGTGTCGAAGGCAACATTGCGTTTCAAGCTATGATGACTGGGCATCCTGTACTTTCAACCTTCCACTCAGCCTCAGTTCAGAAGACTATACAGAGGCTTACCGGTCACCCAATACTCGTTCCAAAAACCCACATCACTAATCTGAACGCGATTCTGATTCAAAACGCCATCTACGACGCAACCGGCCACATGAAGAGAAGGGTTACAAGCGTAAACGAGATCGTCGGCTATAACCCGAATACTGATAGTTTCAGTTTCATTGAAGCATTTCATTGGGAGCCAGGCGAAGACAAATTCTTCTTCAGAGCAGAGGGAAACAGCTACCTCCTCGAAGAGAAGATCGGCAGAGCGCGGGGTTACTCCTCACGTGACATATCCGTAATATACGACGAACTGAATTCTCGCGCGGCATTCATCAAGAAACTCACGAACGAGAACGTTTCAGACTTCCGCGAATTCTTCCTCAAAAGTATCGACGCAGATAAGAAACTAACGATGATCAAATCATGACGGAGCAGGTGCCTCTTCAATCTACAAAAGCTCGTTCTCAATTGCAGGAGAGGCTCAAAAAGCGAGAAGCATCATTGTACGGGTCAAAGACCCGAGGCCAAGTACTTCTTGAGAGATTAACACAAAGAAACGCGTTAGAGAACGAGCTGTACTTTGTCATAACCTATCTTTACGGCCTTGCCACATCTTACTGCTCCCTCCTTGACATGTTCAACTACGTAGCACAGTCAGAATTCAAACGCTGTGGCCGTCTCTTCGACAGGGTAAAGGTCCTCGCGAAAACTTGGCATCTCGGATTCGTTAACGCTTTAGAGGTCGTGGCGAAGGATACGAAGAGCAAGCTTCTCAAGGATTTCTTGGAACGATTCTCACAGATGCTGAAGACCGGTGAGATGTATGAGAAATTCCTAATGATGGAGCATGAAGCCTATGTTGTAGCTTACGAAGCCGAATATGAAAGAGGTCTCAAGAACGTAGAAAACCTTGGCAACGCGTACTCCGCGATAATCACCTCCGTTACCTTCGTCGCAATCACCATCACTCTTACCCAGGCCCTCATGGGAGGTGCAGGATCAAACTTCCAGTCCACATCAACATTTCTCGGCATAACACTCGTTGCGACACTGGTCCTCTCTGTTTTCGTCCTTTACCTCGTAACACCGGTGGACGGGTTCATCTATATGCATAAGGACCTTAGACACCCGAAAGAATTCACGAAGCTAAAGCAACTTTTGCCAATTTGCATCTTCACCAGCGTAGCCATGCTTATCGTGATTCCGTTCCTTCCCTTACCCGGTTCTAACGTGGGTTGGGTAATTCTGGGAATGTCTCTTCCACTTCTCCCCGTCGGAATCTTCGCGAAGCGTGCTGACAACGCGGTCAAAGCCAAAGAGAACGCGTTTCCTACGTTTATCAGGACTCTGGGTACAACGGCTGGAATAACGGGTTATTCCACGGCTAGAGCACTGAAGCTTTTACTTGTAAGAGATTTCGGAATTCTCTCAACCCAAGTAAAAGCCCTGCACTCTCGGCTAGCAATAGGTGTTGATGCAAAACTTTGTTGGCGTAACCTCGCCAGCGAATGCGGTAGTGACATGATCAGAATTTTCGGAGGCGTCTATGAGGCAACCGTTTCGCTCGGTGGAGACCCTGGTGAGATTGGTAAAATGATAAGCAGAAACATGCTCCGCCGACTAGTCCTCCGAGCAAAACGAATCCAAGTCGCGAGCGGGATTCGTGCAATGATATATCCCATGCACGCAATTGAGTGTGCCCTCCTCGCGTTCATGACGACTCTGCTTCAATTCCTCGTAAACATGGTTAATCTTGGAGGTCAATTCAACAGTTCAATTGGTTTGTTTTCATCTTCAATTAACGCTAGCGCAATTGCTCCGTTGTTCAACTGTATCATGATTCTAATGGCGTTAACCAACGCAGTCGCGTTGAAAGTGACTGAGGTGAGCAACAACTACCGTTTCCTCTACCATCTTGCGATCCTGTTCATCATGACTGGCGCCGTATTGGTCGGGGTTTCCTTCGCCTCGGATCTTCTGTTCAAGAGCATGTTCAACTTCAAGTTACCAGGGACATGACCTTTGAACCGCAGACGACTCATTCAGTTTGTACTGATGTTATCGATCTCTATCGCGGCCCTCAGCAATCTCACAGTGAGGGCTTCTGCCGACGAGCAACAGGTCATCCTGATCCGGATAAATTCAGGAATCGACTACAGAACTGCAGACCTCATAACGAGCGCTGCCTCTGATGTGCAACAAGGTCTAGCTGCAAAGCTTTTGCTTGAGCTCGACGTTGACGGCGGGTTTTACGCGCCATCAATGCAGTTAGTCGACCAGATTAGTTCGATTAGGACAAAAGTTGTCGCATACATCGGCCCATCCGGAGCTGAGTCAACGTCATTCGGCGTATTCGTCGCTATGGCGAGCGGAGAACTAGCGATGAACACGGGCACATCTATGGGAAGTGCAGGAGTGGATGTTCAGGATTCACAGACTCTAAGTTACCTAGCAGGTGTGATGCGATCGTTGGCTGAAATTAATAGCCGTAACGGACCGGCAGCCGCCGAAATGGTGACCAGAAATGTGGGATATTCTGCTGACGAAGCTTACGCCAAAGGATTATGTGACATGAAGGTAGACTCGTATGCCTCCCTCTTATCCCAACTAAACATAGACCCAGCGAACGTAGTTGAGAGAACTGTAGGTCAGTCCCCTTCGATAAACTACGATATAGGGTATTCGATCGTGACGTTTTTCGGCGATCCTTCTCTGTTGAGGCTATTGTTCCTTAGCTGCGGTATTCTAGTCATGATCAACCTTCTGATTACCTTAGCCCGACCACGAACTAGCAAATTCGATGAAGCTAATCGCGCTCTCCTTGAACTCGTGCGCATGGAAGTGTTATCTCCCGACCTATATCGACTTCCGGGCGGAGACCGCACTAATGAGGCACCAACCCCAATTCCGGCAACAACAACAATCGCACCGTCAATACCGACCGTGAAAATGACGAGGGTTCCAACGCCGACTGCACCGAAGTCGCTAGAGAAACCTATCGAGGTTAGAAAATGCTGAGCAGATCAGCTACGCTAGCCTTTATTCTCCTTATATCCGCTATCGCACTCTCTACCAATGGCATCAAGCATGTAGACGCACAGAACTTGCCGACTGCAACTACCCGTGTGTCCAGCCTAACGGCGTCTGAGAACGGAGGCGTTGTAGTTATCTCCGGCGTAATGGAGTATCATGACTCGGCCAATTCATCCGCGCCTTTTCTTCCTCTAACTAGTGTGAAAGTTGTCTTCTACTGGTGGCAATCAGTCGGCTCTTCGATCAATTACATTGGTCAGACGTATTCGAGTGATTCAGATGGCAGTTTTTCCTATTCTTGGGTTGACGGATTAGAACCCGGTCGATATTTCGTAAATGCCACTTATGCGGGAGGCGATACATTCGACGGGTATTACCTCACCCCGTCACAGTGGACTACTCCGCTGTTGATCTCACTGAGCTTGAGCATCAACATTGATAATCCAACCTTGAGTATTGATCTGGGTGGATCAGC
>DATIYC010000029.1:0-4002 GCA_035517955.1 Candidatus Acidiferrales bacterium
ATTAGGGTTCTGTACATCGCCGTCTTGTTATCTTCATAACCGCTGCGGGAACCTGTTTCCAGCCTTCGACCCTTGTGATTCTAGGCATTTTGGGCTCGTTTTGGTTCCATGGTTGGGTGTACATAATCCCGTGTTTCTTCGAAGTCGTTGCGATTCCCGCCATGAGTTCAGGTGAGTCGTCTATGAAAATGTCATAAGGCAACTCCGCCTTTTCCATAGTTCCCATGGTCCTAACGAAGGACCGGAAGGGAACTTCGTGTTGCTTCAACCAAGACTGTGCTGGTACGACGGTGTCCGGGCTTCTTCCAGTTACTATGTCAACTCTTCCTAGCTCCTGGAGGCGCCGAACTTTCAATCCAATGTCCTCTTCAGTTGGAGGAATAGACCTCCAATTGAACCACGCCTCGTCAAGTGCTCTGAAGAATTCTTGCTTGGGTATGTTCGCAACCTCCCAGGCTTTCCATCGAGTAAACGACGACGGCGTAAAATGTTTTGAATGACGTTTGTTAATTATGTCGCAAAAGGGAAGTGTTGTGTTGGCTAAGACGCCGTCAAGGTCGACAGCGATTGAAAGCATCCAGCGCCCTTCAGGTCCAGATTAGGTCGGTCTTAGGAAGCCAGCTGATTTCAGACGTTCAATGGTCAGGTGAAGTATTGCAGGAGAAATTGACAGGTCCTGTGCCGCTTGAGAGAGTGAGATCGTTCCCTGATGCGATGCGATATAGTCAAGCACCTGTTGATCTCCAGGTTGCATTGCAGGTGGAGGAGGAGAATTCTGTTGGGCGTTGGTTTGAAGGGTGCTTTGAGCAGAGCCACAATACGGACAGGTTTGGGCCGCTTCTAAAATCCTAAGCCCACACGACTCGCATAGTCGTTGCCGTATCACGTTGGGGCGATATTGAACCGTCATGCGTGGGTATTGTTGCTGCTTTTGTCCGTCTGCGAATTTCTCGATTCTAGAGTGTAGGTCTCGTTCGAATCTTCGCAACCTAGTGGTCATCGGTTCGCGTGTGTGTGGGTAACCGCAGTAATCGCATCGGTAGCCGGTGCGGTCGTACCTTAGCGTGTAGCCACATCGCGGACACCGGCCGACTTGTTGCAAGTAACACTCAATCATCCAATCGTGTGACGGCTAATATCCGTTGCGTGATATTACCGAGTTTTCATCTTTCGCTCTTCCGCGCAGGATTCTTTCGTTTCCGTATCTTATTGACCCATACACCGACGAGGTAGGCCGTGGCTAGCACCGCTGAGATTCGAAAATCGAAGAATGCGACAGCTATGAGTACGACGGCCACCGTGATGCTTACGGCAATTTCAATATCCGAGAGTCTTTCCTCAACGTTTCATGGCATGGATGTGAGGTTTATTACTTCTTCAAACATCTTCGAAAGATATTGTTCTACCGTCAAGCTTTGACGTTTGGCGAGTCTGCGCAATGCGTTCTCAACTCCAGTCCCATGCTGGATTGCTTTCTTTCGACGCCAAGTTATCTCATCTGGCAATCCCACGCGTTTTGCCACTTCACGTAAGACCCATTTTCTCGTCACATCGTCCTGGTCCTTCACCTTAAACTCTGACGGCACAGTGAGAGAGAATCTGATCAAATCCGGATCAGAGAAGGGTGTTCTCAGCTCGACATCCAACGGAGCACATGCTTGATCATCTCTCTCGTAGTTGACTTGAGACGACTCAACGACGCTCCTGTACAGTTGACTGGCGAGAGCTCGTCGTCCTTCAGTTCCCAGAGTTCTAGCGTACTTGGTGTAACCACCGTAGAGCTCGTCACTACCCTGGCCGCACAGCATTACACGGTAACCGCGACGAGCCGCCACGATAGCGGCCCAGTGTAACGGTACGGCAACGCTCACTTTCATGAGATTCGCTTCTTCTATTAGCCACAACACCCTCCGCACGTACTGCTCAAGAGAGTCCAAGCTGAAGGTTTCCATTGTTATTGGCAAGTCGAGTTGCTTAGCGTAATTTTCTACAGTTGAAAGCTCCGTCGAGTCAGGAAGACCGACGCTTACAGCCTCGACCTTCACGCCCTCCTTCTTCGCTAAAGCCGCGGTAAGTGCGCTGTCAAGTCCGCCTGAGAACGCTACTGCAACCTTGTCGCCTTTCCGGGTAATTCTTTGAATCGAGCGCACTAGCATTTGTTCTAGCTTCGATGACGCCTCATCAATTGTCATCGACTTTTCTTTTGATCGCCTAAACCAGACTACACGAGTCTTCCTTACCCCTGTCTTACTCAAGCTGCAGAGGTATCCTGGTGGGATTCTCCGTACCTGTTTCAAGCCTATTCTCCAAAGTGCTTTCCTCTCGGAGGCAACCGCGGTCAATCCGTACCCAAGGCCGTAGTAGAGTGGTTTTAGACCGTTGATGTCTCTGAACGCATAGGCTTGCTTCCCCTTGTTGACGATACAGGCGAATCCTCCAATTTCACTCACAGCCTGTCTTAGTGCGTTTAAACTCGACGAGGAGCCTGCCATCAGATTACGTACAAATTCCGCCGCTCCAAACTCGGAGTGTTCGAAGAACGAGCCATCTACAACAACGGTTGTAGTCTGCGATCGTCCTAGTATCGGAGAATGTTGATTGTGTGTAGCACATCCTAGGATTGAATTGCAACCATTCGTTGTTAGCATACCATTTTCGCGAATTGTGCCGCGGTGTTTGAGTGAGTCGAGCATTTCTTCAAGTAAGACTTCGACATTCGCATTCTTATTTGCAGTAATGCCGACGATCGCACTCAAACATTATCGTCGTCTGTCTGCGATGTCGTTTTTATTAAATTCGTAATCTGTTCGATACACCTGCGCATCAAATCGAATATTGTATGGCCGCTTATGTGAAACGGTCGAATGTTGGCGCTATGTGAATGAGTTGCTTTAGTTATCGTGGCGTGAGACTCTCCTAATCTTAGTCTTGTATATCGTAAGCGATCCGATCAGCGCTGAGGCTCCAATGATCAGGACGCCGACAATATACAGCCAATATGATAATCCACCCATGGATGGGTCTACGAACACATACAACGAGGACCCAATCGCTACGACTGCAAGCCCCAAAAAGGCAATCCAACCAACCGTGCGTCGTTGTTGTCCTTTAGGAGCGTAGTAGTCAACCGCCAGAAGAACAGCAGCAAGGGCCCCCGAGTGTAATGATGCCAAACATTGGATTGACATTACTGAACACGTCATGGTTTGCTGAGAGCGTTGAGCCGAATAGGTCCTCGTGGAATTCAATGTAGAACCCTTCAATCAAGTTGTTTAGGAATGCAGCAACCCATGTCCCTAGGAATGCCAAACGAACGCTGTCCTTCCATGAACTCTTCCCCTCGAACTTCGTCAAGGCTAAGGGAATGAAGAGGATTATTGCTCCAACGGCTGTTATCGCCATCGTCGTATCGTCTCCAGCCATGCCGTTTACGACATTAGGTCCGGACGCGAAAATGGTCGGAGGAGAGGCGATAATCGCTTCGCAGATCAAACCAATCGATATTGCGACTATTCCAATTGAAGAAATCCACAGGCCTATCGAGGCCGCTCGCCGCTTAGCTTCCTTGAGATCTACGACTTTGAAGTGTTGCGCCGCCAACGACACCTATCAAAATAAACGTGACAACAAACAGACCGAGTGGAACGTCCGGAAGCAGATTAGACAGATCCGGACTAAGAAGAAGGAGCCCGCCAACTGCCGCGAAGATGACCGCGCCGAAAGCACGGTAGGACATTGGGAAGTCAAGTGGTGGCTCATACTTCTGAAGTTCAAAGATTGATATTACTAGATAGGAGGCAATGGTTGCGATTCCGATTGCAATCGAGTGAAAGAAGATCACCTCATTGGTGGTATCCAATCCCGGCGCAGCCCTAAGAAAGCGTACAGCCCACCCATGATGACAACGATGAGAACTGTGACTGCTGTCAGCATTTTCAACGAGAACATGTACTTGTGGGTGTAGATGACCTCCCGATTTCCTCAATAGTCCTCATGATAATT
>DATIYC010000030.1:0-16804 GCA_035517955.1 Candidatus Acidiferrales bacterium
GAAAAGCCAAGTAGCTAGTCGCGGTCATATCGAAGCAGGAGTTCTTTGCCAGATGGCGACTTATCGTGTGTCTAAGACGATTAATGCTCCAATCAAGTACGTTTACGATTGGGCTACGGACTTCACTGACACCGACAATTCTCTCTGGGGCGGAAAGTATCCCAGAATAATTCTCCACAAGTCGAGGAAGAACGCAGTTTACGCTTACTTCAGCAAGGGCGCCGATGGCAAAGCAAAACTCGCAGTCCGATTCGTCACCCTACACCCCTCCACCTACTCCTGGCATCTAGACTATTATGGAGAGCAAGCCCTCGAAACAGGAGAATACAAACTCACAAAACAGGGAAAAACGAAAACGCGACTAAACATTGTCCTCAAGAACAAACGGAAACAGGATAAAGGTCCCTCAGCCCAAGAACTCGAGAAAAACGCCAACTTTGTGTGGGTCAAGTATACGGAAGCACTGGAAAAAGATTACAGATCAGGCAAAAGCGCACGCTCGTGAACAGAAACAGCGATTCAACCTTCGAACCCTCGACGCTTACACCAGTAGACAAAAACGAAAAACGACTCAGGGTACTGGGGCAAGGCTTAAGGTTCATTCTCAGCGAGAACCTTTGTGACGCAAAATGGCGGCTGAACTTCCAAGGCCTAATCCGGCTCTTAAGCGACTGGAAAGGCTAGTTGGCACATGGGTCCTTGAGGGTAGGACGCTTGATTCGCCGAACAATAACATTAGGGGGCGAGTTATCATCGATTGGTTGCCCGGTCGGTTTTTCCTTCGACAACAAGGCGAGTTGTGGGTCATGGGCTTCAAGTTTTATGGTCTGGAGATTGTCGGCTATGATCCGGCGACGAAAATCTTCCCATCATACGTCTACTCAAACGTGGGAGAAACTCCAGGCCGCTACTATTGGGATGTCCAGGGGGACATGGTAGCACATTGGACGGACGGGGCGAAGTATACGGGCAGATTCGACAGGGATGGAAATGTTCTATCTGGGGGCTGGAGGCCAGACGCGGGGGCTCAGAGTACTCCTCAGAATACCTATGATGCCAATATGACTCGCATAAAGTAAATTCAACACACCGATTCTCTTACTTGCTTAGTTTCTTTTCGGACTGGAGCAACTCTTCCAGCCCTTTGATATTTTCTCTAAGATAGACCAAGTCAGAATGAAACAACGTCACGCCCTTTCTCAACCGTGAAAATTCTTTTGAGAACTCCTCCGAGTGCAACACTTGCTCCAACGAATCCAGATGCTTCAGCAAAGGTTCAATCCTCAGCCTAGTCCAATCCGTCTTGCCTGAGTCCAGTTTCGAGAACTCCTCTTTCAGTTTCTCGAGAGCCTTCCTATGTCGCGGTAAATCACTCTTGTATACGCTATCCACCAATCTTTCTCGACTCTGTTCCTTCAACGTTTCACTTATTTTCTTCTGGAGCAAAGTTGTTTGTGTAATGCAAGGTTAATATTCGCTGGCCGGGTTGATCGCAGAAAGCCGGATCGGCGCGTTGCAGGTTACGTGAATGGAACAGACACTGATACTGGTTGATAATCATGATAAATTCTTAGGTTATGCGCCGAGAAGCACCTGTCACACCGGGAACGGGAAACGCCACAGGGCCTTCGTTGTGGCACTCTACAATAGTAGAGGGGAGATTCTGTTACAGAAGAGGAAGCATGCCCTCTTCACTAATATGTGGGACCTCACCGGCGCGAGCCACCCCCTCCGCCTGCGCCATAGAAGTGAAAGTTATGCTGAGGCGGCGGCACGTTGCATCCGCGACGAGTTTGGCATATCGGGCGTATCGCTAAGAAAAATCGGCGCCTTCAACTACTTCGCCCCACACGGCAAGAAATGCGAGAACGAACACTGTGCACTAATCGTAGGCAAGTACGACGGAAACGTGAGGCCCAACCCGAAAGTAGCTTATGGATACAAGTGGGCAGGGTTGACGGAAATTTCACGCGACATTCGAAAGAAACCAACAACGTTCGTCAAGTGGGCAAAACTCGGAGCGAAACTACTCCAAAAGCATGAACTCGGCAAGCGCCTCATCAAGAAGCACAAAGAAAACAAACACTCCTAGTCACCTGTTCATCTTCTGACCTCTCAAAGGATTCGCCGACAGCTTTTCTGTTCTTGAAGCGTAACGGAACTAAATTTAGCTCACTAGCAAGTAGAGGCCTGCCTGTTGAAGAGGTTACGGCAACGTTGGAACATCATGACATAGACCCCGAGGTATTCAAAAAGGAGGCTCATGTTGCGGCCGATTGGATTGCTGATTACTTGGAGCACATGGGCCGATACCCTGTCTTGGCAATCACGAAACCTGGAGAGGTAAAGTCACAGCTACCAAAATCTCCGCCCTCAAACCCTGAGCCCCTACACGGCATCATTGGTGATTTTCAAAACATCATTCTTCCAGGTATTACACACTGGAACCATCCACGCTTCTTCGCTTACTTCTCAACCAGCAGCCCCTACGCAGGAATCGTAGGGGAGATGTTGTGCAGCGCACTAAATGTCAACGCAATGCTCTGGAGAACGTCCCCGTCAGCAACGGAGCTTGAGGAAGTCGCAACCGACTGGCTTCGACAAATGATCGGCTTACCACCAGAATTCGAGGGGGCGATTAACGACACAGCCTCCGTCGGCAGCCTCTGCGCCATGGCTGCAGCACGAGAGTACGCGGGTCTAAGTATTCGCGAAAAGGGTTTGACAGGCAGGCCTGAGTTGCCGAAGCTAAGAATCTACACCTCCGAGGAAGCCCACTCATCAATCGAAAAAGCGGCAATCGTTCTTGGCATCGGACAAGAGGGCCTGAGGAAGATTTCGACCGACGAAAAATTTAGCATGGATCCCCAGGTCTTAGAGAGGGCGATTAAAGAGGACCTGAATGTTGGCATCAAGCCAATCTGCATCGTACCAACAATCGGAACAACCTCAACCACCAGCATCGACCCAGTCAAAGAAATCTCACAACTATCGCAGAAATACGGAACCTGGTTACACGTCGATGCTGCCTACGGTGGCGCAGCCGCGACTGTAGAGGAGAAGAGAAGCCTTTTCGCAGGTTGGGAGAAAGCGGACTCAATTGTCGTCAACCCCCACAAATGGCTCTTCACAACCCTAGACTGCAGCGTACTCTACTGCCGTCACCCAGAAGTACTAAGGCAGGCATTCAGCCTCACTCCTGAGTACCTCCGCACCGCCGAAGCTTCAACTGCCAAAAACCTGATGGATTATGGTGTATCTCTCGGTCGTCGTTTTCGGGCGCTGAAGCTCTGGATGATTATTCGATCGTTGGGAACTGATGGAATCGCTAACACCATCCGCGAACAAATGTCCTACGCCCAGAGGTTGGGAGAGAGCATTCGCCAAAACCCTAACTTCGAACTCATAGCCCCCATCCCTTTCAGCACCATCGTCTTCCGCTTCAACCCACCCTCCCTCAAGAAACCTGACAAACAAAACGACGTTAACGCTTTGAACGAACGGTTGTTGGAAAGCGTAAATCGAACAGGCCAGATTTTCTTCTCCCACACCAAACTTAGGGGCAAATACTGTTTGCGGTTGACGATTGGGAACATTAAGACAACGTGGGATGATGTGAAGCTGGCTTGGGATATTATTCAACAGAAGGCTGAGGAGCTAGGCGTGTATGAAAAAGCCGGCGTGTAGGTTATTCCTCGTTTTTCTTTTTCTTACCAGACTTTGGTTCCTCGTCGCCTTCGATCTTTCCGGCCTCACGTAATGGTATGGTTTTGCCTTCGGGGGTCACGAAGGCTTTGATGTTAACGATTGAATTATCCGAGCCGGATTCTGTAACCAGCCGAAAACCGCATGCGCACTTCCAGTTATCGTCGTACACGTGCATGTGCACCTTGCCTTCTTTTTCTCGCTTTGGCATGGAAGAGGCTCACTCTTCTATAGAACGCCGCACGGCCAGATTATTCTTGCATTTACCAGCCTATTGTACTCTTCCCACAGGGAACAGTTACGAGACTATAGCGTGATACCGGCCTTTCTTTCTGACAACGATTAGATTACGTCTGAAGCCTCTTCTAAGGTTCTGAGTGGTTAGAACCATTTTCTTCGGTCCCGCTGCGACGATTTCACCCCTCTTAATCAGCAACACGTGCGTGAACACAGGGCTTATCTCCTCAATCCGGTGAGTAGCGAAAATAATCGTTGGCGCAGACCGTGACTTTCCAAGAGAATCTACGAGGCTGAGGAGACCCTCGCGCGCATCCAGATCCAAACCGGCACAGCTTTCGTCAAGGATCAGAAGCTTCGGAGAGCTCATCAGAGAACGAGCGATCACAACGCGCTGCTTCTCCCCCTGAGAAAGCGTGCCGTAAGGCCTTGCTACAAGCCGCAAGCAACCAACTCTTCTAAGGAGTGACCGCGCCTTCTTGACCTCACTTACGGTGGCGCGGGTGTAGAGGCCGATGCTCGCACGCCTTCCACTAAGAACAACTTGGAGGGTTTGTAGTTCTGGCGGAGTCTTCTCAGACATGTACGAGCTTGCAAATCCAATCCTCTTCCTCAACTCTCTCAAATCAGAGGCGCCAAACACGCTTCCGAGAACCGTCGCAGTGCCTGTCGTGGGCCAGAGGTACCCGTTAATCAACCGCAGAAGCGTTGTCTTTCCAGAGCCATTCGGGCCAATCAAGGCCCAGTGCTGTCCTTTTCGAATCACCCAATCCACATGTCGAATTATCCTGGTGTCGTCCATTGTCACGGAGATGTCGTGAAGATCAACAACATTCGCCAAGTCCACGACTCTCCTAACCCTGACGCCGATTCATCGAGCTAATCCTCAATTCTAACCATCGATCGTCGAACGAGGCCACCGGTTCGTCATAGAATGCATTTGAATCGTTACACGTTGCGAGATTGTGATGGTGCTCCGGGCGGGACGCTCGTGGCAACGTTGCCATTTCGAACCCGCGATCAGTGACTTAAGGGATGTTTTCCCCGGCACTGAGCCTCGATTGGTCTCCGCGATTTAGCGGATAAGGCCACTATGCTCTCAGTCCAGCTAAACGCTAGCTAACCGGGCTACACCACCGGAGCACTGGGCCAAAGACCAACAAGCCCTGCATTAAGTTCTTTCGTGTTCGTTTACTCATGACACACTGGCTGATACTTCATTCTAAGGAAGAAGTCCGATCTGTCTGAGTGTCAGTATCCTATGATGAATCCCTGATACTTGCCTGTCCACTCTTCCCATTTCACTTCTAAGTTGCTGACGCGTGCTCTTGGTGGCCCGTGGCGACAGAATTCGATGGCCTCCTCAACCTTGTCCTTCGGTCCCTCAAAAATTGCTTCTACTTGGTCGTTGGCGTTGCGAACCCATCCGGATACGCCGAGTCGTTGTGCCATTCTTAATGTCTCAACTCTGAAGAAAACGCCCTGAACTAGGCCACTCACGTACACGTGTGCCCTCGCGTTCATGCGATTATCATACTCGGTTCATGTCTAAATAACGCACTTAGAACATATGAGCGTAGGACGAAAAGGTTCGGTGAATTAGGCTAAGTTGCGTGCAGTCGTCGTTGAGCTGAAACTTCCGGCCTTTCCAACTCTGGTTCAAGAAACTCGTATGATGGCGGAGAGCATAGGCTATGAAGTCGTTGGCACGCTTATCCAGAGGCGTAAGAGCGTTCATCACTCATACACCATCGGGCCAGGACGACTCAAAGACCTTGAACGCATGGTCAGCAAGGATGACGTTGATACGGTTGTTTTCGCCAACCCTCTCACCAGTAGTCACGTATTCAACCTCACCCAACGCCTGGGCGGAGATGTTCGCGTAATCGATCGAAATCTACTCATCCTCGAAGTCTTCGACAAGCGAGCGTTCACGAACGAGGCCAAGCTGCAGATTCGCCTAGCCAAACTGAAGTATACACTCTCTTGGGGCCGAGAGTTCATCAAACTTCGCGGCATCATGGGTGAGCAGTTGGGCTGGATGGGGCCTGGAGACTATCCGTATCAAGAATACTACCGCGCAGCCAGAAACCGAATCAGCCGCCTAGAGGATGAACTTGAAGACATTTACAAGAAAAAGATGATTAAACGAGACCGCAGACGCGAACTAGGATTCCCAATCGTCGCGCTCGCCGGCTACACTCAATCAGGGAAGACGAGCTTCTTCAACCTTGTCACGCATGAGACAAAGGAAGTTGGCTTGGGCCCATTCACAACACTGACGACGTTCGCGCGCAGGGCCGACATGAGCGCGATCCCGAACTCAAGGGATTTCATCGTAATCGACTCGATCGGTTTCATCGAGGATATGCACCCAATCATCCTCAAAGCCTTCCACGCCACCCTAGGCGAACTGGCCACAGCTGACCTGGTGTTACTCTTCATTGACGCGAGCGACGATGAATTCCCACTCGAAAGAAAAGTGAGGTCCTGCAGCCAAATCCTCCGCGAAGTAGACATAACCGCACCGATCATCATTTGCGCCAACAAAACCGACTTGATCTCACCAGAGCAGCTGGACGAATCGATAGCAATGATCCGCAAATACTTCACGACTGAAGACATCATCCCCGTGAGCGTGAAGCGACAAGAGCACTTGGAGAAGGTTCTGACTTTAACGCAAGAGAAACTTCAGACGAAAGCACTCACCGTGAAACCAAGAAATCCTCAAGCGCCTTATTGAACTCCTTATGCTTCTCCAACATCACGCTATGCCCCGCACCCGGAATAAGCACCAGCTCTGAATCAACTATTTTCTCGTGGAGATACCTGGAGTATTTCGGCGGTGTCATTCTATCGTCCGCTCCGCACAAAATTAGTGTCGGGCACCTTACCTTCGCAACATCTTCCATTCGGTCGTATTTGTCGCAAGCGCTGAAATCATTGTACGCCGTTACAGGGTTGACTTTCATGAGATCGTTCGCTAGTCTTTCTCCGACTATAGGATCTGAGCTTGGTGACACGGACCATGTTGCAATTTCCCTGCAAGCATTTTCGTAGTTCAATCTGAGCTCAGACAGAAATTCTGGGCGGACCCTCAACCGAGCGCCCGTCCCAACTAGCACCAAAGCCTTCAAGTTCGAGTTGCTAAGTGCGTACTCGATCGCTATTGCGCCACCCATTGAGTGGCCTACGAGAACTGGTTCAATGATGGATTGTTGGATGATGTAGTTCGCAACGCTTCGCGCATATTCGGTCACGCTGCTTAAACCATTCCCGATGGGATGACCGGGAAGGTCGATCGCGTAGGATCCTTTGAAATGCTTGAGTTGAAGCCTCCAGACCGCCGGGCTTGCCCCGGCACCGTGAATGAATATGAGCGCCAAACCATGCTGCCTCGATATGCACAGACAAGCATGGAAATAATATACAATAAGCCGCGCCAATCCCGAGCATGTAGCGGCGCCACTTGACCATTCGCAGCCTGTTCATTCACGGAATGCTATTGGCTGTCATAATCCTCGCTTTGGCGCCCCCGCTTCAAGGTCAAAACATGAAAAACATGCTTCTGCAAGCAATGCTCAACCCGACACAGACTGGGCAAGGAGTTACAGTAATCATCTCGGGTAGAGTTTTCGACCCTTCAGGCGCATCCGTCCCGAACGCGATAATCTCCGTCCAAGTCATCAACCCCCAAGCCACAACGATACACCTAGCGATCGCCTACAGCAAACAAGACGGTTCCTTCGGAGACTCCTTCCTAATCGGGTCAAAATTCCCTGGCGGCAATTATACCACATACCTGGTAGCAGACAAACCAGGCTACGACGCCGCCCGCGTGACACTGGTATTCTCTTACTCCTCTCCCGACTTCTCACTCGAATCCACCACCACGGCACTGTCGATCCGTCAAGGCGATTCAGCGACTATCACTATCACCGTGGAACCACTTCGGGGCTTCAAACAGCCCGTAAACCTCACCGCACTCAACCTACCTCCCGGAGTTACCGCGCAATTCAAGCCGCCATCCGTTAATCCAAGAGCCAACGTCACAGTCACTTTCGCTGTCTCGGAAAACGCGGCGTTAGGAAACTTCACGATTCCTTTGCTTGGAGTATCCTCACCGTCCACTCACACTATTTCGATCCAACTCATCATCACACGCGGCCCATTGCAGAATTACTACGAGCTCGCCGTATCTGTTTTCGCGATACTAGTTGTGGTTGTCTTGGTGGTGCGAAGAAGGACTGCCCGCGCAAGGAAGTTGGCTGCCGCGGAGGCTATGTTGAGGCACGGTTCGGCAGACAAAGGCTACGTCACAACCGCGGGGGCGATTGCGAGACTTGAGGAGCTGAGGGCTCGGAATGAGGTTGATCAAGCTACGTATGAAAAACTGAAGAAAGAATACCAACGGCGATTGGAGAAATCGAAGTAGTCACATTCTCTTCAAAGCTTCCGCAATGTCCCCTATAGCCCTCGAGAAGTTGTGCTCGGGTTTTTCTAGGGTGTAAATGATTTTTCCGCCGTAAGCCATGAGTTCGCACATGCATGGAATCATGCCTACGAGTGGTAAACCGACTTCCGATTCCATTTGTTTAACGAATCTTTCCCTGCTCCCCGCGGCAGCAATCTGTTCCATCGGAATCTTGTTCAGCACCATCCCAGATTTCCTTCCCAGCGCCTCGTAGACGCCCTTAGAAAGCTCCTTAGTGCCTTCGAGGTCAAACTCGTCCGCTTTCATCACAAGCGACACAATATCCGCCCCTGCGAGAGCGTTGATGGATGAGTATTGTGCGCCGGGGCTTGTGTCGAAGATTAGATAGTCAACCTGCTTTTCCTGCAGAATCTCTTTCTTCCCTGCTAACGTTTTTGAAAGCGCCTTCACTTCCCATTTTCTGTCTTTACTCATGATTTCCTTTAGCGCGTCAAGGGTTGGATTCGCGAAGCCAACCCAGAGTTTGCCGTTCAGGTGGAGTTGTTCCGAGAAGTCTACGAGGGTGTCGACGATGCCGCACTTATCTTCGAGGTAGTCGTTTAGCCAGAATTCGTGCTTCCCCTTGAACAGAACGTTAAGGCTAGGCGCACGGAAATCGAAGTCGAGTATGCAAACGTTCGCTCCCTGCTTTGCGAACATAGCTCCCAGGTTCGATACAAGCGAGGTCTTCCCGGTTCCTCCTTTGTAGGAGTGAAATGCCAGCGTTTTACCCATTCTTTCATTCACCTCATGTTTCCACGTAGAAGTAAACGTCCCTGCCTTTCCGTTTCTTCTTTACAAGTCCCATCGAGACAAGTTGGTTTAGATAATCGCTCTCCACTGCCCGCACTCTGTTGGTTTCCTTTGATAGATCCGTCGCTGTAGCTTCTCTTAGTGTGGATAGGGCGAGTGCGGATTTTCGGAGGTGATCTGGGAGGGATAGGAGGGTGGTGACGTCGAGCGGCAGATCTTCGGGTAGAGATAGGCCTGGGTGTCCCATTTGTCCGACCGGTCTTTGTAACTCAATTAGCCTGTCCAGCTTCCTAGAGATGAGTTCCATGTTTTTGTTCATTTTCTTGAGAAGGTCGATTAGTGGAGTGTCGAGGTTCCTTGATGTCACAGAAAGGCCACACGTAGATTGATTTGTTGGTAGGATATATAGTGTTTGTGAGCGCTACACATACACATTTACGTGTTGTCGATGTGTAGTACGTAAAAACACTTAAATAAGGTTCAAACACCTATACAACTTCCTTCCACGGAGGCACATTATGACACTAAGGGGTCCCTCCCGAATCGGCCCAGCTGCGCTACTATGCCTCATAGCCGCATTATCAGCAATCCAAACAATCGGAATGGGACCAAGCCTCGTGTCCGCGACGAATACGATGACGATTAACCTGACGAAAGCTCCAGCAAGCACGGAACCCGCTTCTGCATCCGGCCTGATTTCAGTCAACCTCGATAGCGGCCAGACACAAGTCGAGTTGCATCGGGCGACACCGAATGCAACCTTCACAGCATTATTCGTATCGACTTCAACGCTTCAGGTTGGAAGCTTGGCAACAGATTCCAAAGGCGACGCCCAAGTTCTGGCTACCTTAGCCAAGGGAGCATATGCGGGCGCTTTCCAAGTAGCGAGGCTTGGAATCGTCCAGTACCTTTCGAATGATACTGCATTCTCGGTTGGAGTTAGCTCATCCATTTCAGCAACAGTCTCCAACTCTACAATCACTCAGGTTTCATCCCAAACAGTTGCAACCCAAAGTACCACTCCCGAAAACATCACTAGTCCGCTCCTCTTACAAGTACAACCAACTTCCGCAACCATAACAGCTGGCGCAATAGCCACATTTAGCATTCACATCGTCGGGAACTCATTCGCACAATTATTCCTCGTAGCCAGAGGAGTACCGCCGCACAGCGTAGCCATATTTACACCTAACAGTGGCATTGCGAACCCACAATTCCAAGGCACATTAACTATCGCTACGTCAGGGGATACACCCCCTGGTTCATATGCGATTACAACCGTGGCATCCGTTGCCGGACAAGAGTTGACGTCGCAAGTAACGTTGCAGATACTTACTCCTGTCAGCGTCGTAAGTACTCTAAGCAACACGACACAGGTAGCTTCATTATCTATGACGGTTGGCACCGACCAAGCTCAATACAGCCCCAACATGACAGTCACCGTTCAGGGTCACGTTACGGATATCACCGGTGACGCAGTAACAGGGGCATCGATCGCAATCCAAGTCGACGCCCCTAATGGGGCGGAAGTGTTCTACATCAACAACATCTACACGGACACAGCCGGCTTTTACCAAACCCAATTAACACTTCCAAACAATTCCCAAACAGGAACGTTCACAGTATTCAGTTCCGCGACCAAAGCAGGAGACGTGGGCGCAACAACACGTAGCACCTTTGTTGTGGGAACATCGTCGACACCAAGTGTGATCATCAAGAACGTGTACGCGGGAGACAGCACCGGAAACCCGTCCGCAACATTCACACCCGGACAAACAATCTGGATTTGGGTTGTAATTCAAAACAATGGCGCATCATTCCAGGGCGTTGTCTGGATTCAGGTTCGCGACCCCAACGGAGTCCCTGTTCAAATTCAAATCCACATAGCCCAACTCGGTGCAGGCCAAACAATCAAGGATGGGTTGGGCTTTTCGATAGGGGGCAACGCGGCGTTAGGGATCTACACCGTCAATGCTCTTGTCTCCGACAAGTTGATTTCCCAAGGCGGCACATTCCTAGCCAACGCAAACACCCAGTTTGCTCTCGTAGGGTGAAAGCACCCATGTCACAGTCTAGAAACGAGCCAGACGATATCATATCAGACGGGGGAAACATCAGTTCGGAGCATGCATGGGCGACTACCGCGTCATCACCTAACGGCCTAGACCACGGGAAAGATCATAACCCTCCAGAAGAAGACCCATCGACGATTATGCTTGAAGAGTACCTAGCGAGTAGGCTCCAGCAGATTGGAGAAGTGTCCCATGAAAGAAAAGAAGTCGTAGGCCTGAAGACAGGAAATGGATGGGACGCAAACAAAGTAGTTGAACAAGTCTACAAGATTGAGCCCATCTCAATCAAACGCGCCGTCGATATAGCCATCTCATCAAATAGAACCATCAAAGACCGAATATTCAAATCGTTTCGCAGACGCAAAAGCGACTTGGAGTTGATCGGGACACCAACCGTAGAATTCGTCCCGATCTGGAAGGTAAGAGGGTTCCATGAGTGCTACTACATACGCAACAGCTCCTACAAAGTGAACGTGAAGGACGACGTAGTGGCCGTAGATATGGAGGGACAGAGCCGAGACCTCATTCTCGAAAGAAAGCGCAGCCGCTTCATACCCGCAGTAATAATGAACCGACTTCAACGACTTGGCTCATTCTTGTCAGATGATTCAAAATACTTCGTCGTCACGGACGCACTCGAACTAGCCACAAAATCATCCGACGCAGAGATGGTAGTCAGCGGATCGGGACAGAAAATTTCGCTAAATGACGAAGCAGAATTAACCTCATGGCGATCAAAGCGGGTCTTTGACGAAGAGGACCTGAAAGTCAAAGGCGCCAACATTAAGATCAGAGAACCAACCCTCACAAAGGAGGCACTACTCACACAGTTCAGGGAATCGGTGATCCGAATGCCCGAACGCTTCAAACAAATCCTGAGCAATAAGCTGCAGATCTCGGAACTGAAACGAATCTACGTACCGCTGATTCGAGTTCCACTACAGAAAGGTCTCGTTCCACGCGAAGCGATTGTGAATGGAACTAGCGGCGAACTTGCAACCGCGAAGCTCCTCAACCTATTCGAATAAATCACATGGAAGAATCGATTCAAACCGACGCAAGGTAAATTTGAAGCATCACGCATCCACTCACGCGAGGTTCAGAAGTGGCGTCACCATTCCTCTCAAGAAAACTAATGCCACTACTCCTCATCCTGTCTGTGCTGATATTGCTTCCAGCAGTCTACTCGCAAAACGTTCTTGTGCTAACTGCTTCCACAGATAAGACGCAGTATGCTCCCGGCGAAACAGTCACAATCATGGGCAAGGTATCGGATAATCAAAGCAACCCGGTTGCGGGGGTAAGCGTGTCGATACAAGTCAACGATCCGCCAATTGACATTCTATCCGCGGTCTCGGACCAATCAGGATCCTACACAGATCAGTTTACGCTTTCAGGGGCTTTGCAGCAAGGATCGTATACTGTTTACATTTCAGCTAGCAAGGCCGGTTACAATACTGCTCAACAACAGCTCACCTTCACGGTCTTCCCACAAACAACCACCGCAATCGTTACGGTACAGTCAACGGCCTCGGAAATCTCAGTAATGTCTTCCACGTTCACTACGTCAACAACTCGAATCTCGCCTCAAACAAAATGTTTTATCGCAACGGCGACATTCGGCTCCGAGCTTTCTCCTGAGGTCACCTTACTCAGAACGTTCCGAGACTCGGAAATCCTACGCACGGTCGCCGGTCGAAACTTCATGGTAAGCTTCAACGCGTTCTACTACAGCTTTAGTCCACAAGTTGCCTCGTTCATTTCGTCTAACACTCCGGTAAAATATGCAATGAGGGTGCTATTGTATCCGCTAATCGGCATCCTGTCAATTTCCTACCGAATCTCCACTTCAATGACCTTCAACAGAGAGTTAGGCGTTACGTTGGCAGGAATCTTTGCCTCTCTAGGAATTGGAGCAGTTTACGTTGGGCCAGTAGTTAACGTGGTCTTCAGTCTTCGCAGGTTGCGAAAGCTTTCGATTCGAATGTTCTGCAACCGAGTGGCAGTCGTGACCTGCGTCGCGTCATTGCTTGGCTTGCTCGTAGGTGAGCTTCTCCAAATTCTCAGCTTGCTAATGATAACATCAGTGTCAACCGTTCTCGGTTTCGTTTTCTTGGGCGCGGCTTCTACGCTACTGCTTGGTCGGCTGCTGAAAACTGTGCGGAAGTTAGGCTAGGTTTAGCGTCTGGGTTTCTCTTTCTTGCCCTTCATCAAGGCGTCTAAGGAGACGGAGTTGATCGCGTATACTTTGTAGCGGATGCCTGGAATGTCGCCCATGGCTTTGCCTTCTGCCCCACCGATTCCTTCGATTAGGACCTCGTCGTGTTCATCGATGAAGTTGAGTGCGCCATCGCCTGGGACGAATGCGGTAATGACCTTGCCGTTCTTGATCAACTGTACGCGTACGGCTTTGCGCACGGCGCTGTTTGGTTGGCGTGATTCGACGCCGACCTTCTCAAGAACGATGCCTCTTCCTTGGGGGGCGCCGACTAGCGGGTCGGCTTTGTAGTCGAGGCCCAGCATGCGGCGTTTGTAGGGTCGATAGTGCCATCTAAACCTGCTACGGTCCTTCATTGCCTTTCTTGCGGCAAGTAATCCGCTGGCACCATTTCCCAAAGCTGGTCACGTGTTACGTCGATTCCAGGCCAGAAACTGGCTTGCGCTATATGTGCTTATCGTCCCACCTAGGACAACGAAAAAATCCTGACCGTAGCCTAATCTAATATTCACCAAAGCCTACCTATTCCTGACCGGGTTTTGGTGCGCTTAGAGTTCGGAGTCAAGACCGGGCAGGGCGGGTACTCCTACGAGGAGCTAGTGAAAGTTTGGAGCGCAGCGGAAGACCTCGGATTCGACTCGGCATGGTTGTACGATCACTTCGTTTCGCTCGGCGACAAGAACGAGCCGTGCCTTGAGGGTTGGGTAACGTTAGCAGCTCTGGCTGCCGTCACGAGACGATTAAAGATTGGCACACTGGTCACGTGCGTTTCCTATCGGCAGCCGTCCTTACTCGCGAAAATGGGCGCAACCGTAGACCAAGTGAGCCACGGGCGACTGGTTATGGGTTTAGGCGCGGGTTGGCATCAAGAGGAGTACGAAGAGTATGGGTACACGTTTCCAGATCAAGGTACAAGAATGCGGCAACTGAAAGAGACGTTAATCATCATCAAGAAAATGTGGACTGAGTCGAAAGCAAGCTACGAGGGCAAGTTCTTTCAAATTCATGATGCGGCCTGCGAGCCTAAACCTGTGCAGAAACCTTGTCCGAAGATGCTTGTCGGAATCGCTAAGGGAAAGAGAACCCTACCCTGCCTAGCCGTCAAGTACGCAGACGGATTCAACGTAACCGCAAGCTCCTTACAAGAATGCGGCGAGATCACAAATGTAACGCTACAATACGCCAAGACGTATGGCAGAAAACCAAGTGGCCTAATCCTTTCATGGCAAGGGTTCATAACAATCGGCAGAACACCATCCGAGCTTGAGCAGTTAACTGAAATTGCGGCGAAGAGGAGAGGAAAGACGGTAGCAGAGTTTCGAAAGAACGCTGCTGAACGCGGCTACATTATAGGCCAACCAGACGAATGCACTCAACGACTGCGACAATTCAAGGATATTGGCGTGAACAGTTTCTACCTAATCTTCACAGGCGACACGGAGATTCATCCACTAGAAACCTTCAGGGACGAAGTGATTCCGCAGCTGAGGTGAGCCTTCATGAGTGACGAAGTCGTACCCGAAATATATCCACCCCCAAGAAAAACCAAGCCAAAGAGCAAACGGCAACGGAAAAAGAAGTGATCACACGTTTTCGGTTTCCGTCCAAGCAACACCGGTCATTTTTGTTTTCACACCATCATTCCGGTTTTAGTACCATCCTTAGGCTGACGGTTAGAGCTTAAATCGGCAAGCGACTAATCCAGACTTAGCTGGCCATACCGTTGAAGACTGAGGAAGCGCCTAGGTCCAAGTTCGCGTCTAAGTTCAAGGATATTCAACTCGCTCTCACTTTTCGCGACGTAGTAATCCTTCCCGGAAGGGCAGAGGTTGAACCGAGCCAAGTAGACGTTCATACGCATGTGACGAAACGACACAAGCTCAACATCCCATTCATCTCCTCACCTATGGATACGGTTACTGAGAGTGAGATGGCCATAGCTTTGGCCCGTCAAGGGGGCCTGGGCGTCGTCCACAGAAACTGCTCCATAGAAGAACAAGTCGACATGGTGAAACGGATTAAACGTGCTGAGGCGTTGATCATTCGTGACGTGATCACAGTCACCCCAGATGACACAGTCGGGCAAGCACTCACCCTGATGGAGAAGCATAACATCTCCGGCCTACCCGTTGTGGAGGGCTCGAAGTTGGTCGGAATCGTCACAGGCCGGGACGTCCGCTTCGCGCAACCAACGCTCACCGTAAGCCAGGTCATGACGAAGGAGATTGTGAAGGCTGAGGAAGGCACTAGCTTAGAGGACGCGCAGAGATTGCTTCGCGATCATAAGATCGAGAAGCTTCCAATCGTCAGCAAGAGCGGCGAGCTCGCCGGACTAATCACCTTCAAGGACATTCTCCTTAGAGGGAAGTATCCTGATGCTGCTAGGGATGAGAATGGTCATTTGCTCTGCGCCGCAGCCGTCTCACCATTCGATTTGGAGCGTGCTAGGAAACTAGACGAGTTTGCTGACATCCTCGTCACCGACGTCTCACACTTCCACAATGCAAACGTCTTCAAGGCCACGAAGAAGCTCATGAGCGAAGTTTCCGCTGCGGTAATCGTGGGAAACATTGGAACCTACCAAGCCGCTGAGGACGCGATTGCTGAGTTAGAAATGGTCGCGGGCTTCAGGGTTGGAATCGGTTCAGGATCTATATGCACAACAGCCGAAGTTACAAAGGCCGGATCGCCAACTCTCTTCGCTACGGCTCAAGTTTCCGATGCTGTAACAAAGTACGGCGCGAATATCCCAATCATCGCGGACGGGGGAATTCGAACTCCTGGCGACGCCGCGATAGCCCTCACTGCTGGGGCATCTGCAGTTATGGCTGGCAACCTTTTCGCTCGCTGCCGCGAATCACCTGGGACGCTGATCACCATTGGTGGTCGCTACTACAAACAGTACCGTGGCATGGGTAGCCCAACAGCACGCGCCAAACGCTACTCCCTCGACCGCTATAGCATGCCCTCCAAAGGAGTGCCAGAAGGGGTTGAGGGTTGGGTACCATACAAGGGCGAGGTGAACATCGTTCTGGACGAGTTGGTTTCGGGTTTGCGGGCTTCAATGGGGTATGCGGGCGCGAAGAATATTGAGGAGCTTTGGCGCAAGGCCACGTTCGCCGCGCTAAGTCCGTCTGGCGCCGAGGAGGCTGGGCCACACGATATTCTGCTCCCAACCGAGGCGCAGGAGAGAGTGTAAGTCGGGAACCGGACATAGCACGTTTATATAACCTCCGTCATATTCGGATTAGTGGAACCGCCAAATGCCCATGATTCTTCCAGAGGAGCTAGCCTCAAAATCCGTAATCCCCGCCATCAGGGCTCTGGTCGTCAAACGTCTAGTCG
>DATIYC010000031.1:0-6813 GCA_035517955.1 Candidatus Acidiferrales bacterium
TTGGAGCTGAAATGTGTCCGACAGGCTATTTTAGAAGAAGCCTACTGGTTTTAGCTGGTTGTTTGCCGGGGTAGCCAAGAGACTAGAAGCGTGAATGGTCTGGCAGCCTGGTATGGCGTCGGATTGCTAATCCGATGATCGAAAGGTCTCGTGGGTTCAAATCCCACCCCCGGCGCCTTGTTACTATCAACGGCATGGCGGGTTCTGTCGTGGTTTTGGGGTGTTTAGGCAGTGGTTTTGTCGTTACCCATGGAGAATTTGTGGGTAATTTTGTCGTTTCGTGTCGCATTTTAGGGGTACGTAGTTAGGGGTATTTTGAACCTCTAATGGCTATAGAGCAGAGCATCGACGGCCGAGGACGATTCCCAAATGACTTTTTTTGCGAAAAAACGTTGAAACCTCGAATCGCAAACCCGCAAGCTCATGCGTTTCCCTTACCTTAGGAGGAACAAGGGTCATCTAACCTGCGTGTCGGATTCGAATCTCATTGTCAAATCCAATAATGCAGAGAACCTGCAAACAGATGGGCTTAACGTCGAAGACTCTTTGTCTGAGAGCGGTATGATCGTTAAGAAAAAGCCACGCCGCGTCAGCGTATGCAGACCAGCCAAACGTGAGCTAGCTCTGACTGGAGTTTTCGATCCGCTGCTAGCCACCCTAGGGAATTTTACTTTTCCAGTCCTTTAGCTCTCAAGTAGTCAAGATAGGCGCGGTATCGTCTACAGTAAGTAAAATCGTCAGGTATCCCAATACCTCCGCCATTCTTACAGAACATTCTCTGTTCCTGTTCCGTTGGCTTGTAGTAACCAGCATCTTCAACCTGTCTACCAATCTTAGCTGTTGATTGCGCCGTGCAATGGCCCTCAAGCAAATAGACACAATCCATACGTTTCCTTCATCCATCAAAAACTCAGCAGACGCCACATAAGATTTTGCACACAACCTGAAAACTCTGTTAGCCGGACAGCCAAATGTGGATATTGTCCCTGTTTTCGAGATTAAGGTCTTTGAGAATGGAGTGCAATGCGGGGCTGCACTCCATCGGAGTGATTATGTGAAATGGAATTGCACTTCCCGCAAGCGGACCGTCCTCCATCGCCCGATTTGAGAAATCCGAAAACTGTTCATACGTGTGAAGCGTAGCCAAATCTTCGCAGAGCTTAGCCTCACCAATCACAAGAAGCCCGCTGGAGGTTTCGCCGACAACGTCAGGTTCGTGGCGACCTTGTCTATGAGGCTTCAAATACCCCTCATAATCAGCCGTAAGAATGGTCACTCGCTTCCTAAGCAACTCATCAATCAATCTACTTACAAGCGTCCGATGCCTGTTGCCGCTAAATGGCCCTTTGCTCGCCAAAATCATTCATCTACATGTAATCAATGGCGGTAATCAACAAAACCAAGCTTGTACTCGACAGGGAACGGTCCGTATCTTTAAGATTTTGCAGTTTTACGACTCGCACTTTGAATCATGGTAAACCACTTGTTTGCCCACCCAGTTTGATTCGTAGCCCTAGTCGCACCTAGAACATTCCATTGGCATATTGAGAAAATGGTTCCATCAAAACAGTGTCCTCAACTTGAGTTAGTTAAATAACAAGCTGCTGGAAGAATGAAGTTTGGGGACTCTTTTTGCGACCCTCATGAAAGTAGAATGATGTTGTGATAATCAGGCTTGTGACGCCTAGCGTCGTCGGATTGATACGTATGCCGATTCTTCGAAGGTTGCCGCGCCCGCCCTCGCATGGGACGAGTGGCAACTCTTCACTGGTCGTAGTCTTAGGATGTAATGAGGAATGCGACTTGCTTGAGCCTTTGAAGAGTTACAGGTTGCCTCGGAAGGTTAGGTAGATTAGCGCCACATTCAACAGGATTATGGTTCCAACGAATATCCCTGCGACAATTGTAGTGATTCTTCATTTAACAAATGTACCCATGTTTCGAGTTCCTGGTGAAAATCAGGAGAGGAATTAGAGGTAGTAGGAGGAGCAGGCTCAAGGCAACTTGACTGTAAACAAGAATTAGGATTGGTTCAATTCCTAAGAGGATCGCGATTGTGGTAGGAATTGTGTTTATCATGCGGGGACAATTCTACGAACCCACAGACTCATCTTCCGGCCCAGCACGCCCTCCATGATCGCCTGCCCTGCAAGAGTAGCAGTGGTTGATGATGACAGCACTGAAGCGAGCAGAGTTATTCCAAACACTATTGCCGCCGCTTGTCCGAAGAGCGGTTGCAACGTCACATATGCATCCTGAATAGTAGCAACGCTTAGGCCACGAGACCTGAACCCTGCCGCAGCCATCACCATTATAGCCACGTTGACCAAGCCTGCGAACGTGAACATGATTATGCTCTCGGCTCGATGAAGTCGCATCGTTCGTTGTTTCTTCTCCAAGTTAGACTCGGTTATTTTGTCATTTGAAAGAGCCGAGTGGACGAAGATGGCATGAGGCATTACGGTAGCGCCAACCACGCCGACTGCAATCACGACCCTATCTGCAGTTGCAAGGTTTGGGATAACCGACCCGGCCAGAAATGTAACTAAGCGTGGGCCGGTGATGAAGATTTCAAAAACGTATCCAACCCCAATCATGGAGACGAGCGTCATGAAAAAGTACTCCAAAGGACGAACCTTACCACCTGTCAAACCCATGACTAGAACAACATCGAGAAACGAGAGGAAGATCCCGTACAAGAGTGGAATTCCGAAGAGTAGACTCAATGCGATGACTGTGCCGAGGAATTCCGCGAGATCCGTCATAATTGTGGCCACTTCAGCCGCCAACCAGTACGGGAGAATGTATGCAGGTCGTTTCAGGTGGACACGCATGAGTTCCGGGAGTAAGTACCCAGTCGCAATGCCGAGTTTACCTGACAAGTATTGGAGGAGCATCGCCATGATTCCAGCTAGCCAGACAATCCAAAGCATGCTATACCCAAACGACGCACCCTCCCACTGATATCTGTCCCAAAATTACCCCGATCAATGTAAGCCACGCTCACGATCAAAGCTGGCCCGAAATAATTCCACAATCACGCCAGAAGCTTCTCGACCAAAAAGAAGACTTTACAGTTGCCAAGCTCCGCACCTCCTTAGTACCAAGGCAGGTACACGAGTTCCCATGAGCTTTTCACGTTGGACCGAGAAACGAAGATAACATAGAACAAGCTCAGACGAGAAGACCGAGATCGTAGTTATCAATGGGACGAAACATTCCCAATTGTGCAAATCGTGACTCCGTGTTCTGAACTTAGGCATAAGGTATCAAGGAAGGTTCTTCAGTTCACTGTCTTCTGCTTGGAGTTCTTCTATTGCAGTTCTGGGTAGCAAGGAACCCGTGCATAGTTCACAGGAAAGAATCGTTTTAGTGCGCCCTGCTCACCTGACGACACGATTAGCGCTATTGTGTTGATGTTTTTTCGCAAAAATCTCGATTATCCGAAGACCCGATAATCAATATCTTCTCCGCGTCGGGTTCACTTCTTAGTCTGTGACCACAAGTGCATTTTTCGATCATTGCAGCAACCTCTGAGGGTTGAAGGGTTACACTTGGTGCAGATGTTCCGGTGTGGGTGATGGAGTATAGCAACTCGCCGCAGCTGGCGCAGACATAGTTTATTCCCGACTTTCGTTGACTGGTCAAGCCTTGTAATTTCAACTGCGTTTTCAGGCTTGAAATCTGGTCTGATTGTTGAGCATGAGTTATTGAACCAAGTGAAACAGCTGAAGTGAGGGCTGAGGAGTTGATTGCTATTGTTCCTCGCGACTTCATCGCTGTATGCTTCTATTCTAGCAATACGCTGCCAATCAATTCGTTGAGTCGTTGGGAGAACCATTGCTTGCCGCGGTCTTGTGATTCGGCTTGGACGAGCATTCCTTTAGTTGGCATCGCGATTCCTTGAAACAGGCAATGATCATGAGATTTGAGAAGCTGATGAAATAAGCTGGGGGCAGTTTCATGCATTATAGAACGTCTACTATCGTGGCAGCATAATATTGAAAGTGGATACTGCGAGAATTTTCCGACTGCCTCTTCGAACTCGATGAGCTGAGAGGAGGTAAGCAGTTCCTGAATGTTTGAACCCATGATGACAAAGCGCGCCGACTTCGATCCGGATTCTTTCTCAATCGAAAGAAACTCCTCAATGTTTTGCAACATCTTATCGTTGGAGAAAACACCGTTCTCGATGCAGAATTCTTCGGTTGTAACGTGCTTTAGGTAGCCAGCGTTCTCAAGCTCTTTCGATTTGATGCCCACTTGATCGAACAACGCCTCGTAGTGTACTCGATCGAGACCTACAAAAAATGTGGCCTGGCGTCGATTGATTCCCGCTTCTACATATGCGCAGATATACTCCGCTGCTGCGGCTAGGTTGTCGTAAAATAGTACCGCATGGTCTTTCTCCTTCAGATTTGCTGCGTAGGTGAGTGCGAAGGGTAATTCTTGCAGAACGGCGTTAACTTCCGGCGGCTCAAGCACAAGTTCACTGAATAATGTTGCCTCCTTTGATAGGGACATTACGGCTCTCACTGTAAGGTAAAAGTCGTTTATAGTTGAAGAAAAGAATTGGTAACTAACGATGGTTACCAAACGTATGCGTATCCAAACACGTTAACCTCTTGAGCAGTGATCATAGAAGAAGGTTGGGATTCTTAGGATTGCCTTATTTTTTGGAAAGTAACAGCTCTTGATGTGGAGTCGGCCTCGTGAGAAATAATGGAAACTGTGAGAAACGCCCTGAAGTTTGCCGGCCTGACGGAGCGGGAATCCGATGTATACCTACTTCTTGGAAAACGATCCTTCCTCACAGGGGTAGAGGTCTCAAAAATCCTGAATATGAACAAGGCCCAGGCTTACACTATTCTTACGAAGCTTCAGGAGAAGCGCATGATTGAGGCTACAGTTGGAACGCCAACCCGCTACTGCCCTATCGACATCGCGGTCGCGTTAGATGAAATCATCAGAGTAAAACGGCTTGAAGCAGATTCGATTGCGGGACAAAGAGATGAATTGCTCGCTTTCTGGCGGCGCATGCAGCCTGCACCATCTGCGTCGAGTCAAGAAAGATATGCCACCTTACCGACCCGGAGAGCGTTTCAGTCAAAGATTCTAGACATGATCAATACAGGCAAACACGAAATTCAACTCGTGTTGACAACAGGGGAGGTTATTCAAGCGGACAACGCAGGCGTTTTCGAAGCGCTTAAACAAAAACTGATGACGCAACCCGACTTCCGAGCGATGATTCTCGCTCCGATTTTGACCGAGAACAAATCCACCGTAAAAACCGCCGTCAAGACGACGAAAAACAAAAAACTCGAATGGCGACATGCGGACATTGATTCGATGAACCTTTCACCGTTAGTAATGTCGGATGGTGAACAGGTCTGTATAATTCCAGGCAATTTACCAGGAGACAGCTCAGCAACTGCTGCACTCTGGACGAATGGCAACCTTGTAACAAAAATGTGTTCTGTGCTATTTGCCGAATTATGGCGTGGAAAGTTGCCTGCCGAGCAGAGAATTCGTGAAATAGAAACACGAAATCCCTCAACCATTAACGAACTGATCGATGACCCGACGGATGCACGTAGACGTTTCGTAAACATCATCCGCAATGCGAAACGTGAAGTAACGCATTTGCTGCCCTCGAAATGCTTCCTCGAAGATGAAGAACTTCGATCTTTCTGGAAGATGCCCGTCAAAGGCGTTAGTGTTCGAGCAATGGTTCCGCATGGTGCGAAGCTCAGAACGGGCAAACGCCCTCCCGAGCACTGGGCGTTCAAAGATCCAAACGTCAACTACTTGGCAATCTCAGCAATCGACCGTTGCCATGTGTTCAAATTTAACGTTCCGACGGAAAACGCCGATACTGGCGGCTCTGATTATTTCAGAGGCATGTTGTATACTAACGATCCGAAACAGGTGCTCCCAATCTGTCAAATGTTGGACGGCCTCTGGGACAGGGCCGAAGATATGCCTTACAATAAGCGTCCAACGCGCCGATAGTTACCGGTCAAATCATAAGATCAGAGAACACGTCTCAAATGAGTCCACAAAAATTTGTGCGATACGACTAAACCAAATCTGATGCAGGTCACTGCCGCCAAACTCCTTTTCGGCGAACTTACGGTTTGACGTGTTTTTCAACTTCCGCCATGAGCGATGCAGGAGTAAACGGCTTTAGAAGGTACCCATCGCAATGAGCTGCCTGAGCTTGGTTCCTTTCCGTTTCGCTTCCTAAGACTGTGAAAATTACGACAGGTATTGAGCGTGTCGATACTCGTGACTTGAGGATTTTACAGACTTCGATGCCGCTAATCCCCGGCATAACTAAGTCCAAGAAGATTAGATCCGGCGATTGTTGCTCCACTTTCTGAAGTGCTTCAACCCCATCCTTAGCCGCCAAGACCGAAAAGCCACGCTTCTCGAGAATCAATCGAGCCAACTCGATTATTCGCGGCTCATCATCTACGATGAGTATCGTTACCGGCAATTGCCATTCACGCAATCAATTTTGTATTACATAGTAAAGCCCTCGCCACGTTTCCAAGCTTGGAGATTCCCGTCTCGATGATCTGATCGCTACGTGGCCGTTTTCAAGAAGATTCAGAGAGTAGATTGCATGAACCTTAATGGCACTAGCTTGAGGCAAGATACCTCGCAACTTCTCGAACGAGGTCTTTCGGAAGGACTGATTTTGAGAGAAAACCGTCGCATTGAGCCTCCTTCGCCATTTTTCGTACCTCTTCATCCTCCAGAACAGTGAACATGAGTACGGGAACATGACTTGAGTCACGACTCCGC
>DATIYC010000032.1:0-26421 GCA_035517955.1 Candidatus Acidiferrales bacterium
CGGTCCCTTTCTTTACTGAACATCCAGAGATCGTTATGACGCCAGGATTGGTTGGACTTGAGATACTACATGATTGATCTTGAGGCGAGAAACCAGTTCCGTTAACCAGAACCTCTCCACCAATTCGCTGACTTCCCGGGTTCAATGTAATTGAAGGGCTAGTAACTGTAAATGCCTCTTGGGCAAAATCGCCGCTACCGCCGGTATTACCTGTGATCGTGACAGTATATGTCCCCGGCTTTGATCCGATCGCAACCGTGAACCCGGATGCAACTAACGTACCAGAGTTGATGGTACAGGTGTATCCAGCTGCGATTATGTTGGAGGAGCTACTGGTAATTGTGCATGAGGTATCTGATGTACTGAAGCCTGACCCGCTCACCTGTACAGTCGTGTCAACTGGTCCGGATGTCGGCGTAAGAGTGATCGCAGTGACTGCCTGCACATTTTGCAGAAAGGCGGTTTCTGCTGAGACGAACAGCGCCATGAGTAGGATGAGTAGGGTGACTGCGTATCGCATGCGGCGTAAAGTGTCCAATCTAAGCACACTTCTCTAAAGTTGATTGGTTAAGCCGTCTTTGAGCGTACTTAACGAATTTTGACTGAATACGGTAAATTCTCGGCAAACAGGCGGCAAAATTTACTCGAATTTGCTTCATTACAGCCCCATGATGAATATTCATTGAGTATTGGGTAGAATTGCTTCCACGCAGCATGGGTGTTTCGAACTCCTATGGAAGCTGCATGGACTAGGTTTCTATTTAACTGTTGTCACGTGCCACACAACTACACTTACCTTTTTATGTCAAAATCCTCGCTCTATTCTTGCCATAATGCTCACGTTAAGTCTTCAATGACCGCTCGAAATATGGACACTATTTCTAATTTGGCGGGAACCACTCTTTATGGGAAAGTTGACGGTTCGAGAATTACATGACTTAGATAACAAAAAGCATGTTTTTCATACCAAATCCCACCAGTGCGGTTCCTCGTGTTACTAATGCGACCATGGCCGAAATTCCGAGTACAACCCGTGCTGGCGCTAACACTCCTAGTAGTCGTTCTAACGCTGCTTCCAACACTAACCGTCCATGCTCAACCGACGACTTTCTATTTTCATGATAAGTCTGAACTAAGCTTCTCCTATCCTCAATTTCAGGTCGGAAACTTTCAAGTTTCAGGCATCCAAGCCGGTCCGTCAAGTTTAAGCGCCAGAATATTCTCCGCCGCAAACTCTACCCCCCCAACCACCGGAGGCACGGCCGTGAGCATGTCTGCTCAAATTGCCATCTCAGGTCAAGAGTCAGGCTACGCCGCCTTCGTGGCCTGGGTAACAGACCCATTCCCTGCTACGTTAACCCTGAATGGAAACGTAACCATGCACGTCTGGATGAGCAGCAACGCCTCAGTGGGCTTTATGCAGGGCTCAGAGTACTTCATGGGAGTAGCCGACTACTCTCCATCCGGCTCAGGCTCATTTCAGCTCATTGACGATTACCAAAGTAACGCAGGCTTCGGAAACGCTCTCAGCAGAACTCCAACAGAATACGTTGCAACTTTGGTGATCAACCAGCATCAGTTTGGGCAGGGAGACATGATCATGTTCTTCGCGGGCGTCGGAACAAACGCGCAAGGTTACACCTTCACCGTCTACTTTGACAACCCAGAATGGGAATCCCGTGCCGATGTACCAGCAGACCCCGCACTAGCAGTACCTGAATTCCAGAACGCACTACTCATAACAACATCCGCTTTGTTGCTAGCGATTATTCAAATCAAGTCTGTTAGTAAGAAGTCGCTCGCCTACGGCAAATAGAAGATTACTTAGTAGTTTTGAGTAGGTTGAACCCAAACGCGAGCGACCATACCGCCAGCAAGATAAGAGCGGCCGCGGACAGCAACCCGGGTATTCCGGGAATGTACGTCACGAGTTCAACAATTCCCGTAAGCAAACTGAGATAACCAAACCATTTGAAGAACACGCCCTTCAACGATACTAGACCAATCAAGAGCAAGCAAATAACGAACAGGGCATTTCCCAAAGCATACACCATCGCATGACTCGACAACGAAAGAATTGATTGCGCGAACAAGAGATCTGAAACGATGATGATGATCATAGCGACGCCAAATAATTCAGAAATAATTCTCGCTGCCGTTTTACGAGCTTGGAGGAGCCCATGGTAAATTGCTGGTAGCGCCACGAGGAAGAGAACTGCTACCAGGGTGATGAGCCAATGAACTCCGTGTAGAAAGGTTAGAAGGACGATTGCATAAAACAGGAGAATTAACCCGTTCAGAAAAAGACAGACGCTACCGATTTTCTTCAGATTTCCGGTAGAAGCCTTCATTCAAAACCATTGTTATTTTAGTAAATTTTGCATATAAGACCTTGTAAATTAGCAGCAGTTGAGCCAGAGGTTCTTCATATGAGGATTCTCAGTCTACTGACCGATTTCGATGTCAAGGATCCTTTCGTTGCTGAGATGAAAGCTGTGATCTTCTCGATCTGTCCGGAACCGCCCACAATAATCGATATCACGCATGAAGTCGAGCGATTCAACGTCAGAACCGGTGCGTTCATACTTGCTGGAGCAGCTCCTCATTTTCCAGAAGGAACTATTCATGTTGCTGTTGTCGATCCTGGCGTAGGCAGTGAACGACGCGCGATTCTAGTGGAAACGAAACATTCGTTGTATGTTGGACCGGACAATGGTCTTCTCATCCCGGCCGCCTCCCGCGAAGGCATCCTACATGTATACGAGTTAACTAATCGATCTCTGATGAGCGATCATATTTCTTCAACATTTCACGGCCGTGACATCTTTGCTCCAGTCGCGGCGCACGTTGCGACCGGCCTTAAGCCCGAGACGGTTGGTGAAGAGATCACGAACTTCGTGCAATTATCATTCCCTGAACCTTCATTCAATCACCGAGGCGTCCGGTGCGAGGTTCTTCACGTGGACAGCTTTGGGAACATCATTACAAACGTTAGACCCGAAAAGATTGAGAAACTCAAACTGAATGACAAGAAGAAACTCAGAATTCGAGGGAAGCAGTTTCCGTTACGTCTGGTGCGAACCTTTTCAGACCTGCGCGGAACAGAGTTTGGCCTTCTTGCCGGAAGCCAAGGATTCTTTGAGGTCGCTTGTCGACAAGAGAGCGCGGCAAGTAGGCTTAGGGTTAGATCAGGAGATGTTCTCCGCGTCGAGGATGCCTAGGGTCATCACTCATGGCCAGTTCCCTCAGCCGTTCATCTCCGAAAATGTCTTTAATATAGCGTGCGACCGAGGGGGGTACTAGCTCTTCCCAACTCTTTCCCGCAACCACTCGTTCCCTAATTTCAGTTGAAGAGTAAGTGTCACGGTCATAGAATTGGATTGGCTCAACCCTGAACCCTGCTTCTTTGAATAGGCGTGAGGTGACAGGTTCGTTTGAGAAGACGACTTCGAATCTTGGTGTTTGTGATACTAAGTGTGAAACCCACAGGTCGTGTATTCGAAGGTCTCTGATTGGGATTAGGTAGTATTTTCCTGGGTCAATTTTCGCCTCATCTAACGCGAGGTGAACCATCGTAATTCGCTCCCCAGCGGTGAATGGATTATGTAGAGTGTGGCTGAATTGAGCGCTTCCGATTGCGATTACTATTTCAGGAAACTTGGTTAGAACATGTTTGACACATTGCAGGTGGCCTAGGTGAAACGGTTGGAACCTGCCAATTAGTAACCCGCGTTCCTTTCCCTTGACCAAAATCTTGGCCCTTCAAGTCGGGTTCCATATGGATTGTTTAGAAACTTTTTCGCCCTGAAATCTAACTCCCTCAAGTTCCAGTAATCTGCGTTTCATGTATCCACCAGTTGAGGGCTCCCGACCACCCATTCCATAATTCCCAACCCTAAGCGAAACTGGAACAACCCTGTGGCACGGAACGATTAGAGGCATCGGGTTGGTTGCAACCGCCGTCCCCACCGCTCTCGCGTAACGCTTTCCTCCAAGCCGCTTGGCGATCGCGCCATATGTTGTCACTTGTCCTCGTGGGATCCTGAGAAGAATCTCGTACACTTTGCTTCTGAAATCCGAGACATATGACAAGTCAAGAACATTCGTGTTGATTCGCTTGCCCTTCCCAGTGTAGAAAGCGTAGAGTTCACGAAAGCTCCACGAGTCCACTCGATGACCTGTCTGAATTTTTTGAGCCGTCGATGACAGAGAGTTTCTTATCGATTTCTCTGCTTCCGTTCGGGTCCTATCCGAAAAAGAACAAGCCATCAACTTTCCATCCTCATTAAACGCGGCTGAAAACCAAGCTTCGCCTCTTCGAATCGAGGCAACCTCTACCAAAACCCCTGCCTCCCCAACAAGATTGCCTAACTACCGGTCGGTAGATAAAGGATGGTCTCTCGGTCCAGATTAGTTTCATATGTCTCTCGACTTGATTAACATCCTACTAGCTTGTGTTAGTGCGACTGGCTTTGGAAGCCCTTCAAGGTTTGGAGTGGATTCAGAAGCGTACAGGTCTGGACCCTGCGCGTAACTCCGAAGCCCTAACCTTCCTCCAAACCTCATCCTCAACAATTTGCATGCAATGCCGCGGTAGCCGAATGCTTTGCGGAAAATCCCATTGTCCCGTCCTCTCCAAAGCCGAGTTGTTAGTCAAATATTTACCCAAACTCTGCAAAGAAGAAATTGATGGTTCAAGTCCGCCGGGTGCTTTTGTGGGCCGCGTTGGTTACCCGAAAGTTTACGTTGGACCTTTGATTCCGCCAGAAAAAGGTGACACGAGGCTTCTGGACACACCTGAATTGTGGTTAGGGAAAAGCATTCAGGATATCATAGATTACCGGTTCAGGCTGATCCGCGGAAAATCCTTGATTGAGATTCATGACGCAACGGACCCAAGTAGATACCTGCTCGACCTCCAAGACCTGGCCCTGTCTTCCTCATCCGTTGAGGTCGACGCGAAGTTCACGAAGAAACCTAGAATGGCTGTGGCGTTGAGTGAGGAGACGCAACCATTCGGCCCTTCCGCTATGATCAGGCAACTTGAGATCGTTCCTTCGACTGGGGAGCAGAAGCTTGAGGACGTGTACTATGACGCTGACTTGTTGGCAACGAATGGTATGGTTGAGCTGTACGATGAAAACGTCGAGGTTTCAAGAATTCAGAAAGTCCTCAGCCTTGGGATGCTAGGGCTTCAGAAGCAGCGGAAGGTGGTTCCAACTCGTTGGAGCATAACCGCCGTAGATGACACCTTATCCAAACACTTGCTCAAATCGATTCGTCGCTACCCACCCATCGACAAGTATCAAGTCTACAAGTACGTGTACTTGGACAATTGGTACGCCGCAATCCTCTCACCGCGGAATTGGGCGTTTGAATGGATTGAGGCGTGGTTCCCCGGGACTGCGTGGAACGAGACCGGCAGTATCCCCGCAATGATGGGAGACCATGAGCCCTTCGAGGGACGCACGACGTACGCGTCGGTCGGCGGATGCTACTATTCAACAAGGTTGGCGGTAGCTGAGGCGTTGACTAGAATGGAAAGGCAGGCATCGGCACTTGTTCTGCGTGAAATACGCCCGGGCTATATTCTACCCGTCGGTGTTTGGAATGTGCGTGAGAGTGTGCGCGCAACACTCAAGGCTCAACCAACCGTTTTCGATACTTTCCAGAATGCGCTTCAATTCGCCTGCAAAGAACTTGCGATAAAGCCGAACGTTTGGGTAAGGAGTAGTCACCTGATTCGTGAAGAAGTGTTCCAGCCGCGGTTAACTCAGTATTTCGTGAATGCGTAGAAGTGTGGGGCTTCATCCTAACTTAATCGTTAACGCTGAACATTCATGTAGATTTTTTCTAGAAATGAGAATAGTGTTAAAATACGAACGCATGAACACAAATGTGTGGTTTTCAATGCGCATCGGAAAGAAAGGCCAGGTCGTTGTCTACTCGACCCTGTTAATTGCGTTCGTAATCGTTCAAATGTCCGCACCCCAAGCCTTCGCGTTCGCGCTGATGAATTTTGGTGATCAGAACATAGAGCAGTGGACAGGAACGATTAGTGCGAACATTGTTCAAGCTTATACAATGATCACAATCCCTGGACCCATAGCTATTCAGTCCGTTTCAATATACACCCAGTATTCCGGTTCAGATGGAACACAATGTTTCTTGTTTGGTGTCTATGCGGATAATGGCAGCGGTAGCCCAGCCGGGCAACCTTTGGTTGCTTCAACGAAAACGGCGTACTGTTTGCACGGGTCGGTTAATTGGGGTCCGGCGTGGGAAACTTGGAGGCTCCGCCCATTCGACATCATGGTCTTGCCGACGGCTGGAAGCTATTGGTTAGCAATCTTGGCCTCGCAAACATTCGGGTCCATCTACCACTACGCGTACAGCTCAAGCTACGACTACACCTACGGTTACGCCGATTACTTTTTCGTAGCACCATTCTCAACGGGGTTCCCGGCTGTTTTCACCAGCACTCCTGCATGGGAAGGAAACGGCCCATACAGTTTCTACGTAACCGGAGTAGCCGCATAATTTCTAACACCAAGGGGTTAGGTTGAATTGAACTCGAAGGCTCGAATTCTTGCTCCAGCATTACTGGTCGTTTTTCTGTCCGTTTTCGCTTTCTACATGGCCCCAACAAATGCCGACCAAACTCTCGCGCTGACCAGGATCTATGGCTCGGGTGTTACAGTGGATAATGAGGGGGCTTTGCTCGTTATCGGAAGTAGTGCGCCGTTCAGTAATGGAATGGCGCAGTCGTTTTGGTTCAAGTACGTTTCCTCCCTTCCCGATTCTCCCAACCCCCAACCTGACTGCATGAAGACTTTCGGCAATGCTGAGCCTCTGCAAACATGGGGTTACAGCGTCGTAACGGATAGCTCGAACAGTATCTGGATCACTGGAGCGACACAAACCTTCGGGGGCGAGAACTACAATGTCTTCCTTCAGAAGTTTGATGAATCATGCCACCTCCTCTTCACGTTGCAGTGGGCTGGAGCTGGAAATGATATTCCGCACGGATTGGCCGTAGACGCAGAAGACAACGTCTACGTCGTAGGTTCAACAACCAGTTTCTCAAACGGCATGTCGCAAATCTTCCTGCTCAAATATTCAAGCGCTGGAGAATTTCAGTGGGCTCAGAGGTTTGGTGGAATCAAGAACGACTACGGTAATGGCGTCGCGGTTGACTCGAACGGAAACATATACGTTGCTGGAACCACGAGCAGTTATGGCGCCGGCGGAACGAATGGAATTCTGCTAAAGTATGATTCATTTGGCAACCTGATTTACTACAGAACTTGGGGAGGCTCCCAGAATAGTTACGGTACGGGAGTGGCGGTGGATAGTGGAGGGTATGTGTACGAGACGGGGTACACCTACAGCCTCGGTCCTAAACCAGGGACATCAGCCGTCATCCTACTCAAGTACGACCCAAACGGGACGCCGATCTTCCAAGACATTTGGGGTGGTACTCAGAATGATTTCGCTAGTGGTGTCGCAGTTGACTTCGACGGGCACGTATACGTGGTCGGTTATACGAAAACCTTTGACTTAACCCCAGGCATTCCAAGCGCATTCCTACTCAAATTCAACCCAGACGGCACCCTACTCTTCCAGAAAATCTGGGGCGGCAACCGCGGAGACTTCGCCTACGCAGTCGCTGTCGACCTACAGGAGCATGTCTACGTGACCGGGTACACGTACAGTTTTGGACCGAACACACAGGGCCCCAACTTCTTCGTTCTCAAATATGATTACTCCGGAAATCTGCAATGGGAGAAAATTTACGGCGGCGGAATACCCGACCCTTAGAAAGACCCAACTGATTTCCCACGCGGCACTGATTTCATCTGGTTAGCGCGGGGCCAGTTACAGTAAGGCAAACTCCTCATCGGCCTCGGCAACGAAAGTCTAACCGGTTTATTATCAACCCGCGTTGCTAACGACGAATAACCTCACCGTTCCTGCGATTGATTGCGAGCTGATATGATTGAAGAACTTGAAATCTATTCGGCTCTTTCTTTTCGACTTGGATGGCGTGCTCTCGGTTGGAAAAGAAAATCCTCGGTATTTGGGCGGCAGGGAATTAGTGACGCGCCTAAAGAAAACCGGTAAGAAAGTGTTCGTGGTGACGAATGACTCGACACACCTTCGCGGAGAGTTGCAGGCGAACCTAGCCAGATTCGGGTTTCCTTTAGGTGTAGACGAGATTCTTACGTCAAGTTACTTGACTGCATTATACTTGAAGAGAAAGTACGGAAAAGCGTCATTCTTTCTGGTTGGTGAGCGGGGGTTGAAAACGGAGTTAGAGGCGGCGGGGCATTTTGAAGGAGAGAAACCTGATGTGGTTGTTGTGGGTTATGATCGGGGTTTAAGTTACGAGAAGCTCGACACCGCACTACGATTTCTGAGGAACGGAACGGAGTTGGTGGGGAGCTATGGCGGGGCCGTGTTCATGAGCGACCGCGGTCCCGCGATGTCCGCTGGTCCGATAATTAAGGCGTTGGAGTATGGGAGTGGGAAGAAGGCGGTTATGATTGGGAAACCGTCGCCTCGAATGTTCCGGCTAGCTCTTGAACTGGCGAAGGAGAGGTCGAAGAGGACACTGATGATTGGGGACCAAATCGAGACCGACCTGCTTGGCGCAAAGCGGGCGGGAGTGCACACAGTTCTAGTCTTAACAGGAGTTGAGACGAAGGAGACCATTCGCAAGTCTAAGGTGAAACCGGACTTGGTTGTGAAGAATGTAGGTGCGGTTAGTCGATTCCTCTGACAGATTGAAATTTGGCCTACTTCCGGTGGAGAGGGTGCATAAGCCTTAAGACTGCCCCGTCGCTGTTTCTTGCCTACCGTTTGAATAGAAGTAGACGTGAAAATGTCAGAGGAACAAGGACAAAGAGAAGGACAACCGGCCGACGCTTCAGCTTCGGCGCCTAGCGTAAAAGTTAGCGAACTAGGCCCCTACTCAAAGCAAGTAAACACCACCGTCAAGGTGGTACAGAAGGGCGAAGCACGAGAAACTGTCTCGAGACAGGACGGAACAACCCACCGCGTCTTAGACGCCCTGGTGGGTGACGATTCCGGAGCCATCTACATGACCCTCTGGGACGAGAACATCGATAAAGTGAACGAGGGTGAGACGGTGAACGTGAAGAATGGCTATGTACGCCCCTTCAAAGGCTCCATGCGCCTGAACATAGGACGCTACGGAGCACTGGAACCAGCCGAAACCCCACTCGGGGACGTGAACACGCAGAACAACCTATCCGACAAAGTCGTGGAAGACCGACCCTACCGATCCTATGGCGGAGGAAGACGTTACGGAGGCGGCGGGGGTGGTGGCTATGGCCGCGGTGGCGGCTATGGCGGCGGACGCGGATATGGCGGCGGAGGCGGCGGATATGGTGGAGGCGGCGGCTACGGTGGTAGAGGACGCGGTAGAGGCTACGGCGGCGGCAGAGGCCGCGGACGCGACCAATACTAGGCTGTTGTAAAATGGCAGCAAGTTAGCTGCGGAAAATTCCCCAATTACATTTTTTATTTTTAGTTCAACGTGCTTAGCGAACGATGACTGAGCGGGTTTGGAGAGCGCTAATAATCTCCGCAAGTTTCTTCTGGAGCGCAGCAGAACTCTTCTTTGAATCCTAGCCAAACTTGTTTACAGATTAAGTTTGGGCAGAACGTACTGCGTAACGAGATACAGGATAACGAAGTAGCAGAGGAGTAATCCGATGGAGATGACGAGGTTCTTCTTCCAGTTGGGACTCCAAGCTAACCCGAAGGGGACCCCCAAGAGGAAACCGATTACGTGTGAAATATAGGCGACGTTGCTTTGTCCCGCGGTCTGAAAGTAGATGGTTAGGGCGTTGTAGAGGAAGTATAGTATCGCCACCAGTCCGACGGGCATCAGTAACAGCCAAGAGAATCTCAACGGTTTCATCAACATCACAACCGCCGCTAAAGTAAAGATCGCCGCCGAGGCGCCTACAAAAGTTGATCCGGGAGGAAAGAACGGTATGCTGAGTAGAAAGCTGAGTAGCCCTCCAGTAAAGAAGACCGCAAGTACGTGCTTGTAACTAGTTATGCTCTCAAGGGTGTTTCCGAAGACGTAGAGGAAAATCATGTTTCCAAGTAAGTGAAGTAGACTAGCGTGAACGAAGATCGCGGTTACCAAAGTCCAAACTCTTCCCTCCTGTAAGTTCTTGAGGCTGAAGACCAGATTATTCTCCACGTTTGTCGGGGTCGTGGTCAACGCGTAAATCGTCGCAACAACACAGACCAAGATGAGTACGTTAGTGACCCTCATGGCGGAGAACACCGACCCTGCAGTTCAACCAGTCGTTGAGGGTGTCTCCCAAAAAACCTTCCCCGACACCGTCGTCATGATCCCAACCCTAAACGAAGAGGAAGCTATTGAGACCATAATTTCTGAGACAAGAGAGTGCGGGTTTACGAGAATACTCGTAGTGGATGGTTTCAGCAGTGACGGGACGAAGGTCGTTGCGGCGAATGGTGGCGCTAAGGTGGTTGACCAGGAATTTGGTAAGGGCAAAGGCTGCGGCGTTCGAACAGGTATGAGGTTGTTTCTCGAAGAGCCGGCAGTGGTTCTCTGCATTATTGACGGAGACGGTACGAACGTTCCAGCCGACCTCATCGATATGAGATCTATGCTTCAGGCTGGGGACGCAGATGTTGTATTAGGATCACGAACGCGCGGCCGTAGAGAATCAGGGGCAATGAACTGGTTATCTCTCATCTCTAACCGCACCGTTTCCTTTCTTCTGGCCGCAAAATTCAGACGCTACTTTACAGATATTCAGACGGGTTACTGGGCATTCACTCGACCAGCAGTGCAACGAGTTTATCCTAACATTCAATCAATGGGATTCGAGATCGAATTAGAATTATTCACTAAGAGTCTACAGGAAGGTTTACGAGTCGAAGAATTACCTGTCAGATTCAGACGACGAAAAGGAAGGACGAAGTTCAACTTCAAGCTACGGTTAAGAAACTTATACTACGCATTCAAGTTCCTATCATCCTGAACCTGACGGTGGTTACACTTCAATAGAAGCACTTCGGAATTTTTGGTCGCGAACCGGCTTATGCTTTGTAACGAACGGGTTATTCTTGATGTAGAACCTCCACAGATATTTCAAACCCGCTTCTCCTATTCCAACCCTTGTTGACCTCCAAATCTCTAAATCCCCCTCGCCTTCGTCGCGGTCAACGACGAAGAGTGCGCCTCTTCGAGTCATGTCCAAGCCGTTCAGAGCCTTGTCCACGGCGAGGGCTTTGGTCAATTTCCCTGGGCCATTTGTTAACTGTGAATCTGGAACATTCGGGCGTAGACGACGCATAATATCGATACCTTTCATAGGCTGGACGCCTCGAATTAGAACCGCGCCAGGTGTTCCAGCTTTCTGTGTTGTAATGTTCAGGAGGTAATGGTTCCCATACGTGAAGTAAACGTACGCGTGTCCGGGGTCTCCGAACATAGGAGCATTTCTCGGAGTTGGCCCCCGAAAGGCATGACTTGCCGGATCATCTCGCCCTCGATAGGCCTCCACCTCAACAATCCTTACAACCATTCTCCTCCCGTCTCTCACCCGAACCAGGTGCTTACCAAGAACCCCGGGAGCAACTTTCACTGTATCTCGTGCAAAGAAGGATGAGGGAACTATGTTCACCTCAAACACCCCACATTAAGTCGCTGGGCTCCTTTGTAAAGCAAGGCTTAATTCTGCACCGAGGTAGCGTAGTCGCGTCATAAAATGATCCTATTGATCAAAGTGTTGGGTTGCGATGGATAAGAAACGGATGCAGGACGTGACAACCGAACTCATCGAAGCAATAGGCGAAGACCCCAAACGTGAAGGGTTGAGAGACACGCCTAGACGCGTCGCGGATATGTTCGCCGAACTGACCCAAGGTTATGCGATGAATCCGAAGGAGATTCTTGCTAGGGAATGGAGCGAAGTAAGTGGCATGGTTGTAGCGAAGAACATTGGATTTTTCAGCCTCTGCGAGCACCATTTGCTCCCGTTCCACGGCAACGTTCACATTGGATACATACCCTCCAAGGCGGTTGTTGGTCTATCGAAGCTTGTTAGGTTAGTTGATTGCTTTAGCCAACGGCTACAGCTGCAGGAGCGAATGACGAAGCAGATTGCGGATGCTTTGAATGACAACCTACGTCCGCTCGGGGTTGTTGTGGTAGTTCAGGCTCGTCACTTGTGCATGGAGATGCGTGGCGTAAAGAGTGGAGCAGATATTCTAACCTCCGAAATTCGTGGGCAGTTCGAGAAGTTTGAAACACGTAACGAGTTCTTCAATATGCTTCGAAAAGAGGTTTAGACATATGGCATCGAATGCGGCTGACGTAGCACGGCTTTACCGGCGCGAGTTCGCGGCGGCCCATGTTATAGCTGGACATCCCAAGTGTGGACGCCAGCACGGGCACAATTACACGTTACTAGCGAGAGTGTACGGTAATAGCGCCAAGTGGTTGGATTTTGAAGACGTGAAGCGGACTGTGGATGAGTTCATTGACTGCAAGTATGATCATCGCGATATCGGAAACATGACGTGTGAGACATTGGCAAGGCAGATACAAGAACAGCTCAGTAACCTGTTCAAGACTAGGGTTAAAATTGAGCTGTGGGAGACTGGAAAATTCGGCGTGGAAACCCTGTAAATTCGCCTACAAACCTGCAATTTTCATAAAGTTAGCCTAGTACTTTTCCACTTCTCCGCGTACGTGACCTGCCTTCAAGAGAGCAAAGTGGTGAACGTCGGATGGGACGCGTAGTTTGCCGGTGTTTGTGATTCGCTCAATCTTTTGGAACGCTTCCCGGTCCACATCTTTCTCGAAGGTCAGCTCTCCACTGTTCTCAAGGTGAAAGGGTCCGAGTTCCTTGTGCAAGCCCATGATGTCGGATTTGGAGAGGAGAACGGAGCCGGCTAGGACTAGCTTCTTGGTGTCAAAGACGTCGTGGTTTTCGGGTTGGGATTGATTCATGTATTGGGCTAGGGCCTCGTTTACGAGGTCTGCGACGTTCTTTCCTTGTTGTTTAGCTTTGGCTACCACGTTGTTATAGATATCCCGATCCATCCCGCGAATCAGGACAGCATTGTTTGCCATGATAGCCAGCTCACAAAGTTAATCCAGTTAACTTGATATCAAGTTAACATTGATTACATTAGTTTCTTATAAACGTTGTTAATTCTTTTAACACTCCTTAACTAGTAATACGTGATTGCCTCGTTTGCACTTGCAAACGGGGTATGGGCCAGAACAAAAGAGGAGAATAAGATTGGTCGAAGATTTGGAAAGATTACTGTTCGAAGAAATCCCTGAGATGGAGACCCCGAGAATCAGACGTTGCGAGTGGTGCAAACAACCGCTCCCCAACGACCGATATCACTTGAAAATATGTCCCCAATGCCGCAAAGAATCCATCGCCACCTTCATGAAACTCCATTAAGCGCCGGGGTCTCACAGGGCTATTTTTCCCTAAAGCCCTCCAACACCTTAACTCTGTACCAGATCTTAGACCAGAGTTAGTTCCGAAGCCGAGAAATTATAGAGAAGACGAATCCGTCCAGATGTCTTCCTTGAATCGAGTCGTCGTATTGTTATCGGGCGGGATCGACTCCGCTACGGCTCTGTACTTGACCAAACAGAACACGAGTGAGATCTACTCACTGAATATAACCTACACTCAATCTTACGACAGCGAGACAGAGGCATCGAAGAAAATTGCGGCAGCAGCAACAGTAAAAGAACATCTAACCATCTACCTCCCATTTTTCAAAGATGTCGAGAGACGATATCATCCTCAGCCCTCATCAATGATATCGGGAGCGTACGTGCCCGCACGAAATATCATCTTCTATGGTGTTGCCGCCTCATACGCCGAAGCATTCAACGCGAGCACCATAGTCTTCGGCTCCAATGCTGACGACGCCAAAGAGCTGCCGGATGCAGGACCTGACTTCGTTCGACTCATGAACGAGTTGGTTAAAGTCGGCACGCGGCGTGGGAGGGAACTGGCACCGGTCCAATTCGTCAACCCACTCAATAAGTATGGGAAGAGCGAAGTTTTGCGTCTTGCAATTCGACTTCGCGTGCCGTTAGAACTGACATGGAGCTGCCACGAAGATCGACAAGCACCTTGCGGAAAATGTCGTGGTTGCGAGATGAGACGGAAGGCTTTCGAGGAAATCGGAGCCATTGATCCGTTAAGATTCACGCATGATTAGAGTTCGATTAATTGGAGCCTGAGCTTCGTCGGCTGTTTCTTAAACAATAAAAGTCTTTGCCATGTCAGAGCACGGCAAGAGAATGGTTGTAAGCGCTTTTGCAGTAGAAGTTCCGGGAAGGTTGTTGAAAATTACAATGAATTTTCTGTAAAGCTCGGTACAATATTTTATACAATTCTGTCGAAAACTATTAAAGTGCCTGGCCGGGGTAACGGCCGCTCTGGCAGCTTCCATGTTCTTGGAGGAAAGGCATAAAATTGGTAGCACACGTAACGTCATGGAGCAGGAAGGATTCTTTTAACGTGAGAATTACTCAGATTAGAAAACGTGATGGCCGTATCGTTTCATTCGATGTTGAAAAGATTGCAAACGCCATCTACAAGGCAGTGGTCGCGACTGGTGGAAGAGACCAAGCACTTGTAGACTCACTTTCATCCCGCGTAGTTGAGATACTGGATGAGAAGTATGGCGCAGATTCGATACCTGCAGTCGAAGACGTGCAGGATGTAGTTGAGCGAGCACTAGTTGAGAATGGCCAAGCGAAAGTCGCTAAGGCCTACATAATCTACAGACAGAAACGCGCTGAGATCCGTCGTGAGAAACAGCGAGTACTTGAGAAAGAGAACATCGATGAAGTTGACAAAGTATTCGACCTAAACGCGCTACGGGTGCTCAAAGCCCGATACCTCAAGAAGGATGAAACGGGCAAGCTAATTGAAACACCGAAACAACTTTTCACTAGAATCGCGGTACACGCCGCGCTACCAGACTTATTCTACGATAGCGAAGTTTACGACATTACTAAGAAACAGCAACCCCACCAAACTGAAAAGTTCGACCCGCTGGAACATCACAGAAAGGTGAGCATAGGTAAGTATCCCCTAAACCGGTACCACCTCGAAGCAGTAAAACGCATGTACGACCGGTTCGATCGCGAAGGCGCAGCAAAACTTTCCTGGACTGAATTCTTCAGCATGCTGAAGAATGGGAGGTTCAACAAATACGAGAAATCCATTAACGCCTTTTACGATTTGATGGTCTCAAGAAAATTCATGCCGAACACGCCCGCAATTGCGAACTTCGGCAACGTGCTGGGCATGGGGTCAGCATGCTTCGTTCTTGGCGTTGATGACTCAATCGAGAGCATCATGGAGACGTTGAAGCAGACTGCAGTTGTCTTCAAGGCTGGAGGAGGCATGGGGTACAATTTCTCCAAGTTGCGACCTGAAGGTGATTACGTAAGCTCAACCTCAGGCGTCGCATCTGGACCGATCAGCTTCATGAATCTCTTCGACACCATGACCGACGTAATCAAGCAAGGTGGGATCCGTCGCGGCGCCAACATGGGCATCCTCAACAGCAATCATCCCGACATTGAGAAGTTCATAACCGCCAAGAAAGGCAACAAGGCATTAAGAAACTTCAACATCTCCGTCCTCATATTACCAGACTTTTGGAATGCGTTCAAAGCCAACAAACCATACCCACTCGTCAACCCAAGAACGGGAGAGGCTGTCAGGGAAGTAAACGCCCGTCTCCTATTCGACATGATAGTCTACCAGGCCTGGGAAAGCGCTGAACCAGGAGTAATCTTCTACGATCACGTAAACGCACACAACCCATTCTTCAAACACCTTGGCCCAATAGTAACAACGAACCCATGCGGCGAGGTACTACTCTATCCTAACGAGTCCTGCAACCTGGGAAGCATCAACGTGTGGCAATTCGTTACCAAGGATGAGAACGGCAAGCCGACGTACGATTGGAACGGGCTGCGTGACGCTGTTTACGTTGGCTCCAAGTTCCTAGACAACGTCATCGACGTCAATAACTTCCCCCTCAAAGCCATCGAAGACATGACCCTAGCCACCAGAAAAATTGGGTTAGGAGTCATGGGGCTAGCGGACCTACTCTACGAATTGCGGGCTCCATACAGCAGCGAAGAGGGAAGGAAATTGATGGAGGAATTAATGGAATTCATCAACTACCATTCGAAAATGGCCTCAATCGAACTCGCAAAGGAACGCGGTCCACTACCGTACTACGACAAGAGCTTCTACCCAGAAGGAAAACTTCCTTTCGCAGGGTTCGACGACAAGAAGTCATGGCACTTCGAGTGGGACAAAGTTGCAGATATGATCAAACAATACGGCGTCCGCAACGGCTACACAACCGTCATCGCTCCTACCGGCAGCATCTCTATGATCGCGGGCTGCAGCAGCGGAATCGAACCCGTTTACGCCCTCGTGTATGAGAAGCATGTGAAGGTAGGTAGCTTCTACTACATCGACACCGTCTTTGAACATGTGATGACCGAGGAGGGCTTATTCGGGGACGACCTACTCAGGGACGTAAACGAGCACGGAGGCTCAATCCAAAACATCTCATACATCCCCGACGACCTGAAACGAGTCTACATCACGGCGATGGATATTCGTCCCGAGGACCACATCCGCGCACTAGCCGCCTTCCAGAAATGGGTCGACTCATCCATTTCCAAGACAAACAACTTCCCCGCAAACGCCACCGTGGACGACATGCGTGCGTCATACCTACTCGCACACAAGCTGGGTTGCAAAGACGTTACAGTATTCCGAGACACTTCAATCAAGGGCCAAGTCCTAGTATCCCCAGGCAAGAAGGAGGACACGGAAAAAAATCGAAATCACACTGCTGAACCAGAGACTCCACGCGTCCGAATCTTAACTGCACCCCTAATCGGAGTCTCTCAATCCACAGGCGAACAAGTGAAAATATGCCCTCAATGCACCAGCCAAGTCGTATTCCAAGAGGGTTGTTACAGATGCCCTGAGTGCGGTTGGGGCGCCTGCTCCTAGGAAGATCAACGAAGGCCGAGACAAGGTACGTTCCTTGCCAACTTTATTTTCCCTATAAGAGAAGAAAGCATCGATCCCGTTGGACAAACGCCTACTACGAATCGCAAATAGAATTCGAGACAAAGATCTGCGTAAGAAAGTCTGCAGCGTACTGGAGAAACCCTCAGTTAGGATTGGGGGTCGAACATTCTCTGGTCTGCCCGTGAGTAGAGCACCGGCTAGCGTATGGCACCACCACAACTACCCAGGCGGATTCATAGAACACACAATTGCGCTCTATGAACTCTGCATGGGCCTAACAAGAATCGTAGAGCGAATCTATCATTGCAGAGTTGACAAAGACATAGTGATCTGCGGAGTTCTACTACACGACGTATTCAAACCCACAACCTACCTAGAAAGGACTGATGGACGATACAAACGGTCAAGACTCGCTGAACGACTCGACCACTTAACTCTCGCAAGTGCGGAACTTATTCGTAGAGGGTTTCCGTTGGATGCTGTACATGTCGTCGCGGCCAGCCATGGACGACAGTACGGTCCAATAGGACCCATGACGATCGAAGCGCTGATCTTGCACCTTGGCGACCAAGCGGAGGCTAGCTTAAACGGCGAAATGCTAAGCGCTGCTCGCTACATGGTACGAGAAGTCACAGGTCAAGAACCACAGTCGCTCACTGGAAGGGAAGCATTCACGATTGTGCGAAAGAAGACTGACAAAGGTTGGGAGGGACTAAGCGATTACCTCTCGAAAACCACAGCTTAGAGTGAAACCACCTTCAACCATTCATCCTTCAGTAATCCAAAGGAGTGTTCGTCCTCAAGCCGATTGCGGAAGAGGAGTCGCTCTCGCAAGTTCCCCTCACACACAAAACCTAGCTTCAGGAGAAGTTTTCGTGAAGAGGTATTACGCGCTAGAGGACTCGCTTCAATTCGATGCAACTCAAGCACGGTAAATCCGTATGTAACCACGGCAGATACAGTCTCAGTCATTATGCCCTGCCGCCAATAATCGCGGTTGAGCTCGTAGCCGATTTCCGCGCAGTGAAAATCTACCGCGAAATTCAGGAAGCGACAGGAGCCGATGGCTTTCTCTTCTTGTTTTCAGGGTAATGGTCCAGTATATTGAGTCGCGACGACGGTACGAATCCTGAAGTCGCTGAACCAACGCTCGCGCATCGTCTATTGACGGATAAGGTTCCGCTCCATAGGAGCATGTAACTTCCTGGATCTGACCTTATTGCAAAGTATGCTTCGGCGTCTGTGGGTTGCATTTGGCGAAGACGTAATCGTTCCGTAGTAAGGATGGGAAACCGCGCAAATGCTGCGTCAACAGTCATGGAATGTGCGCTCAGTGTTAGGGGCGTTGAGAAATTGAGCAACTTTCCTGATCCCTTCCTCAATACGTTCCACGGGCTCGGTGACGAAAGTCATCCTAACGTGGCCAGTCCCGTTGTCACCGAAGTATCTGCCGGGAATGATGGCGACGCCTGTTTGGTTTAGTAATTGTTCCGTAAACTCCTCCTCAGTTTGGTCTACCCTTGATAGATACTCTCTCATGTCGACGAAGTAGTAGAAAGCTCCGGCTGGCCTGGTCGTCTGAGCTAGAGGAAGGTGGGTTTCGATCATTTTTCCCATTTGCTCACGCCTCTTTGCGTACTGAGGTAAAACCACATCTCTGAGGTAAGCGGACTTCATGTCCTCGTTAAGGTATTTGACGAGCGCGAATTGTGCCAAGGTCTCGGGAGCTAGGGTACTGTATTGCTGCATCTTTTCAATCGCGTCAATTATTTCCCTGGGGGCCATAGTGTAACCCAACCTCAACCCCGGGATACTTGCCTCCTTCGAGAAGCTGCAAATTGTGATTGTGCGATCCTTAGCCCCTGGAAAACTGCTGACCCAAAGATGCTTTCCCTCGTAGATGATATGTTTGTAGATCTCGTCACTAATGATCCAAAAATCATAGTCTTGAGCCAGATCAATCAAAGTTTTCACGAAATCCTCTTTCACAATCCTTCCGGTCGGATTGTCTGGGGAGAGTAGGAGAACAGCTTTGGTCTTTTTTGATACGAGGTCTGTAAGCTGCTCGCTGTCCGGTTGATACCCGTCTTCAACTTCTACTGGTAGAAACTTGACCTGTCCTTGTGCTAGTTCAATAGTTTCACGATAGCCAAGGTAAGTTGGGTCAGTTATGATAACCTCGTCGCCGGGGTCGATAAGCGACATGAACACATTGTAAATTGCCTCAGTTGCACCCGTCGTCAGGGTTATTTCTCGTGCGGGATCGAAGCCTACGTTACCATACCTCTTCACGTCTGCCGCAACAGCTGCCCTAAGTTCCGGGATGCCTTTCGTACCAGTGTACCCGCAACTTCGTAGCGCGTTGGTTTGGAGTAGTCGTGTGAATTCTTCAAGAAATCCTTCTGGTGGTGGCAGGCTGGGAGCTCCGCCACCGAATGAGATTATGTCGCTCCGTTTCCTGGCCTCATCTAGTAAACCAGCAACTTTGCGAATGGGGGAAAGGTGGATTCGCCTAACTCGTTCCGATAGTTCCCTCATTTACCGCTCGTTCTGTCGTTTCGTCCAACGCTTATACCGTTTGCGTCGCTAGTTTGCAGGTTTGATTTGCTTCGCTCCATCCATGTAGGCTTGCAGTGTCTCGGGTATGTTGATGGAGCCGTCTTTTGCTTGGTAGTTCTCTAGTATCGCTACTATGGTTCTTTCGGTGGCGACGAGGGTGCTGTTTAGGGTGTGTACCCATTTTGTTGGTTCGTCTGGTTTTTCTCGGTACCTGACTTTTGATCGTACCGCTTGGTATGATGTGCAGTTGCTGCATGAGACTATTTCCCGGTACTTGCCCTGCCCAGGCATCCAAGCTTCTAGATCGTATTTCTTCGCTGCAACTGCCCCAAGATCGCCTGTACAGACATTGACGACTCTGTACGGAATCTTCAGCAATTGGTAGAGTTCCTCAGCGTTGGCGATCAATTTCTCATGCTCTTCCCACGATTGCTCTGGTTTACAGAACACAAACTGTTCCACCTTCTCGAACTGGTGAATTCGGAAGATACCCTTGGTGTCACGTCCGTGCGCGCCAGCCTCTTTTCTGAAGCAGGGGCTGACTGCTGCGTATTTCAACGGCAGAGCCTTATTGTCCAGTATTTCATCCATGTGTTGAGCGAGTAGAGCGTGTTCCGATGTGGCTAGGAGATAGAGATCTTCGCCCTCGATCTTGTAGATCACATCCTCAAAATCCGACAGTGACACAGCTCCCCCGACGGCTTCTCGTCGCATGAGGTATGGGGGGAGAGTGAGATTGAACCCTTTCTTCTCTATGAAATCAAGAGCGAGCATGATGAGCGCCTGGTTTAATTTTACGAGGTCACCCCTCAGGTAGTAGAAACGTGCACCGGCAACCTTCGCTGCTCTTTCTAAGTCGATGAGCGCGTATTTCGCTGCTAGGTCTATGTGGTCTTTGGGTTGAAAGTCAAACTGAGGTAATGTCCCCCACTTTTTGACTTCAATGTTATCGTTCTCGTCTTTGCCGACTGGTACGCTTTCGTGAATGATGTTCGGTAACTCCATCAGGGTGTTTCTAATCTTAGCCTCAAGCTCTGCTGTTTCCTTCTCTAATCCTTTGATTTGTTCGGGTATTTGCTCCGCTTCCTTGACTAGCGCCGAAACGTCTTGGCCTTTTCTTCGTAGCTGGGCGATCTGCTCAGTCAGCTTGTTTCTTTTGCCACGGAGGGTGTTCGCTTCGCTCTGAATGCCCCTCCATTTCTTGTCGTTATCAAGCAGATTATCCAGCCAAGCAATCTTCTCAGTATCCCCTCGTCTTTCTAAGCTCTCTTTGATTAGGCCGGGGTTTTCACGAACCAGTTTAATGTCGAGCATTTCTCTCACGCTCAATTGCTTGCGGGTAATGACTGGCGACTTGCAATATAGTATAAGTCTTGGGCTTTGGTTGCTGGGGCTGTACTTACTCGTGGATTGAGAGGTACTGGCCCTATTGGGATTGGCGGTCGATCATCTTAACCCACTAACATAGGCGACTGATTCGACCAATAATTAAGCCCTAAGCCGAAATCCGCTACTTTACTTGGAGACTTCTGAGCAGTTCACTTTAGACTAATGGCAACGATGACAACTGCCGTCAGGATCAGGGCGTATCCGGCGATTTGTGTTGGTGTGGGTATTTCGTTGAATAGTGGGACGGCTAGGATGGAAGCGATGATTGGCTCCATGAGTGGGAAGATGTTTGCTGTAACCGTTTTGACGGAGCCGAGCGAATAATTGTAGAGTGAGTGGCCTAGGGCTGTTGGAATTAGTGCCAGACCGAATATTGCGAACAGGTTTTGTGTGTTGTAGTGCTGAAATGTGTTGGATCCAAACATGCTGACTAGAAGTAATGCAACTAGGGCTGCAGCTGAATAGGCATATGCTACGTAGCAGGTGGTACTGATGCCCCCGGTTCGAAGATGCCTCCCAGTCATGGAATAGATTGCTAGAAGGAAAGCAGCCAGCAACGCTGAGACGTCGGCTAACCCGAAGAGTCGAAAACCGTTCCCCGCATTTGCAATCAATAAAATACCCATCATTGCAACCAGAACCGCCAACACTTCTCGAGCGGTCGTTCGCTCCTTGATGATCGTTGGCGAGAGAACGGCTAGCATTACAGGGGTAGTGTTCACGAGGAACGTGGCATTAGCAATCGTTGTTCCCTTAACTGCGAATATGAACGCCGAGAAGTGAAGACTGAGAACACCCCCTGCTATTATCACGAGAACCAAATCATGTCTATTGAGGCGACGGAGTTGAGATGTTGCAGCAGCCAAAACCACCATAACACACCCCGCGATAAAGAGCCGAAAAAAAGTTAACGATATCACAGAAGCTTCAGTCGCGAACCTTATGAAGAGTGCGGACGAGCCGAATGAGAAAGAGGCGACGAGTAGTGCTGTCAACCCTTTAGATCGAGGCAAGGATCGATTCAATCCGCTGGAGTTAATGGACGAGGAAATACGATTGCCTTTAACTATCCGCTCAATCTCTAAACTTGCTTCGAGAAATTAGAGATCGCTCACTTCACTAACCTCGTATTGTTGGCGGAGTTCGCTTTGAATAGTCAGATGAAAGGTGCGCTGCTTGTTATGTTGGCGGGAGCGTTATGGGGAACAACAGGAATCATTGTCAAAGCCATTTACGCGGTTACACTATTAGGGCCGATTGCGGTCTCATTCTTTCGACTCGTTTTCGCACTTCCGTTCTTGGCATGTTTGGTTGTGGTGAAACGTTATGATTTGTCAATGTCTAAACGCGAGGTGTGTATTTTCGCCAGCTTTGGTTTCTGTAGCCTCGCCCTCTTCGTTAGCCTCTACTTCACCTCCTTCGCGTACACAACGGTGCAGCATGCATCTGCGCTCCTGTACACTGCTCCAGCGTTTGTGGCACTGCTTTCACGGATTATTCTCAGAGAGCAAATGACACGCGCCAAAATCGTAGCCGTGGCGCTCTCCGTTCTCGGTGCCGCCCTAATCGTGGGCGTCTTGAGTGGTGGGCAACTGTTTGGATCTAGGACTCAGGTTGGAGATTGGCTTGCCATTGGGTCAGGACTGGCTTATTCTTCTTGGTATATTTTCGGGAAGGTGCTTGGTAGAAATCGTGAACCTGCAGCCGTCGCTTTTGTGGGCATGTGTTTCGGTGCAGTGTTTCTTTTCTTGATCGCTCTAGGCGCTGGAGCATTACAGTTTCCTAACGATGCTATTGCATGGGAATTGCTAGCGTTGCTTGGTTTGGTTCCAACGGCGTTGGCGTACTTGAGTTATCTCGCGGGCCTGAGGCTAATTGACGCGACAAAGGCTAGTGTCTTCGCCATAATGGAACCCATCACAGCCGTCATCCTCGGAGCCCTACTGTTGCAGGAAACCCTATCCTACGATTCACTACTCGGTTTCGCGCTTATCGTCAGCAGCATCCTACTAATCTCATACCACACACCATAGGCTACATTGTGCGCCATATGCTTGGCGACATGAATTTTTGGGTAGAGTAACCTTAGTATTTGTCAGAATGACGCGCAGCTACTACAGACCTAACCGCCGGCCTTCTGTAGCATCCATAATCCACGCTTGGTGCCGCCCAGAGTGGGCTACACCCTCGAAAGAATGTGCCACACGCTTCCAAGAAACTGGACTCTGCGACACTGTCTGACAGTCTTGTTTCGAGCAAGCAGGCGTATCGTCGTATTGACGGAGGAGTTTCCTTGCTCGTTCATCACAATTTGATTGTGATACAAAGCCTCGTGCGGCAAAATGCTGATACCGCGGCGATGCAGTAGCGCTGCTGGCTTGGGTCAAAATGGCAACTTTGGGACGGGATCGAATCCTTAAGCTAGTTGAGGAAGGCTCGCTTAAGATAGCCCCCTTCGACAAGAGCCAAGTTGGCCCCGCCTCAATTGACCTCCACCTCGGCGATACGTTTCGCGTTTTCGAAAAAACAAGACACGTATTCGACATTAGCGAGGACGCAGACTACAAGCAGGTCACCCGCACCGTAAGAGTGGAGGAAGGCAATCATTTGCTAATGATGCCGGGTGAGCTAGTTCAAGGCATTACCGAAGAAAGTCTAAGTTTTCCTTCAACGTTGAGCGGTCGAATCGAAGGACGCTCACGCTTCGCACGCGTTGGGTTACTGATTCACTTAAGCAGTGGCTTCATACAACCTGGAAGCACTGGTAGGGTCGTTCTGGAAATCCTAAACGTGTCACCCTTACCCCTCGCCCTACACCCAGGCACGGCCATATGCCAGGTAATCATTGAGGAAGCAGTGGACGCGGGCGCCTACAAAGGTAATTTCGCGGGACAAGTTGCGCCATAATACGACCTGCGCGCTTGCTGGGACGAGTGCGACCTATTCGCGCTAACTTATGGCGCATCCTCTTTCAGAATTCCCTAATCTTGTTCTAGCGATACCTGCTATTATCGTAGGATTTCGGAATTATTCAGACGAAGAGCCAGTCTGTAACTTAGCTGCTCGATCTTACTTTATTCAGCGAACTCTAACAGATTAGGGTTCGTCGATTCGGTACGTTTGGTATTCACGAAGTTCCTCGGGAGTTACCACTCCAAAAACTTCCTGTAAGATAAGCATGGCTCCAAGTGGCGGAATGATTCCGCGTTCGGTTATTATCAGGTCTATGAATTCGGGCGGAGTGACATCGAATGATGGGTTGCGGACTTTCACCCGCCCAATTTGCTTCAACTCCTTGTTTGAGATCATTTCGGAGTGATCGCGTTCTTCAATCTCGACAAGCTCTCCAATCATGGTCTCAGGGCTAAACTTGTAGCTTTCAGCTGCCACATAGACTCCGACATTCGCTTCGTGCGCCGCCAATGCGATCATCGAAGTACCTACCTTGTTAACCAAAGCACCATTAGCCGTAATCGCATCTGCACCAATTAGAACTGCATCAACATTCTGGATAAAATACCGGACAGCATCATCTAGAATCAGAGTGACGGGAATACCGGCGCTTGCTAGCGCATGGGCGGTTAAGTGGCCTTGAAACCTAGGGCGCGTTTCTGTAGCGAATACCTCGAACCTCTTCCCCTCTTTCCATGCAGTGGTCATAACGGCAATAGCTGCGTTACTGTTACAGTGTGTTAGTACGATGTCGCCGTCGCGAATTCTTTTAGCCCCAATTTTGCCTATTCGACCAATCGCAGTCTTCGTTAAAGCGATGAAACCATCTGCGGCTCTAATTGCAACTTGTCTGATATCCGCGGCTGACGCCGCAGCGGACTTCGCCTCGTTGACTCTGTGCATCACGTATCGGATGCCGTTCGGTAATGAAACTGCGGTCGGCCTAGTTTCGAGTAATATCCTTGCTGCGTCGGAGAGTTCTGTTACAAATCTCTGTTTGTCTTCGGTCGAGGAGCTCTGTGCTACGATGCGTAGCGCTTCGACTGCTGAGGCCGCAATTAGTCCTGCTCCTCGTATACGCATTGATCGTATGTCTTCAGCGATTCGACTCGCGTCTTCGGGCAGGACGCGCTGGGTTCGTTGAGCGTTACGGTAAGGATACGCCTTTCTGTTCGCGCACAATCATTATCGCCGCCTGTGGAGGAATCACACCCCGTTCGGTTATTATCAAGTCGATGTCCTGTGGCGAGGTTACATCAAACGCGGGATTCCTAACTGAAAAGTGAGGCATCTTCTTCAGCTTAGATTGGCCAAGAACATTAGAAGGGTCTCTTTCTTCAATGTCGATCAACTCTCCCAACATTGTCTCCGGACTGAACTTGTAAGTACTAGCCGCAGCATAGACCCTAACTCTGGCTCTTTGTGCGACGGAAGCAATTGTGGCGGTACCGATCTTGTTTACTATTGCTCCGTTAGCGGCCACGGCCTCGGCTCCGATTAGAACCTTGTCTGAATCCTCAATAAAGTGGGACGCCGCTGAATCTATTATAAGCGTCACATCGATTCCTTCGGCCGCGAGCTCTCGTGCAACATCTCGACCCTCCAGCTCGGGACGAGTTTCTGTTACGAAGATCTTGAGGCGCTTGCGTTGCTGATGTGCGCGTTTCAGGATGGCAATCACTGAGCTACTGTAACTGTGAGTCATAACCACATCGCCAACCTTGATACGCCTGGCACCTATCTCAGCAATTTCGCGAATCGACTCCTCCAATTTCGTATCGAACTGTGTGGCTGATTTTGAAAGAACATTCTGCAACTCCTTCACGTATGCGCCACGAGAGGCGGCTTGCTTAACGTCTAAGGAGACTATGCGAAGGCTGTTAGAGAGTGGGATGGAGGCGGCTCGAATTTTCATGAGGTACTTGACGTTCTCTGCTAACTCACCCAAGAATTCCTTGGATGATGTCGCGTTGGTTTTGACGGCGGCGGAACGCAAGGCGTTCAGGGCCGCGTGCGTAACCACGGTACCACCCCTCATCTGACGGATGCGAATATCGTCAACGACTTTGAGGATATCCCTGTGAACCATTGGTATTTGCCCAAGTTCTCGTGGAACCGGAGAATAATAAGAGTACTAACCATGATCTTTGAAGCAACCGCCAGAATGATTACTTCGCGCCATGTTTCAACGCTGGATTGCATGTATCATGGCTGGCCACAGTCTATTTCTTACTCGGAGAGGACGGGAAAGGACGCTTCTGGAGGTTGGTCCTTCAACCAACGCGCGTCCAACTCATTGAATCGGATAGCGTCAGAGAGCTGACCGGGAAGGAACCCGTAAAAGCATATGCTAGCTCAAAACCAGCTGTCGATCAGTATTCGCTATTGA
>DATIYC010000033.1:0-2910 GCA_035517955.1 Candidatus Acidiferrales bacterium
CCGCTTTCTGCTGTGCTTTCGTAAACTCTCCACCATACGCCCGTGACTTTACCATTTCAACGTAATGAGACGCGAAGGTCTCCCAAACGAAATCTCTGATCAAAGTTGCGGGAATGAAAAAGTTGTAATCTCGATATCCCTTCATACACCCATCGATCAACATTGCTAGTTCAGAGAGAATCCACTTGTCCGTAGCTGTGGGTTCAACTGCCTTTGGTTGCGGGAAAGAGGATATGAATCGGGACAGGTTCCAGAGCTTTGTTAGGAATTTGTGCGCGCCTGCAATGCGCATCTCCGAGCAACGAAAGTCTGACCCTTGAGTTGCTTCGGATGCGTTCCAGAATCTGAATGCGTCGGCGCCAAATTTCTCGAGGAGAGGTTCTGGTTCGACTACGTTGCCTTTGCTCTTGTGCATAGCTTCGCCCTGTTCGTCCATGCCCAGTCCGCCCACCCACGCGTGGGAGAATGGTGCCTTTCCGGTCAGTTGGTAGCAGCGTAGTATCGAATAGTGTAGCCAGGTTCTCACGATATCTTTGCCCTGTGGTCGTATCGTGGTCGGATAAGCGTGTCTAAAGAATCGCGGATCGCGCTGGTATCTCGTAATGTGGAGGGCCGAGACGCTTGAGTCCATCCACGTATCGAAGGTGCGGGTATCGCCCTCAAACTCTTTGCCTCCGCATTGGCTGCAAAGCGGTGTGGGAGGTGGATCTCGCCAGGGCCTATAGTAGGCACCTGCGGACGGAACAAGTGGTGCCCCACAGGTCTTGCAGTACCAGACCGGAATTTCCGTAGCGTACACACGTCGCCTTGAGATTGGCCAGTCGATTGCGATAGAGTTGAGCCAGTCGAGTAGTATTTGTCGGTTTGCGTCGGGGTGAAAAGCCATCTTCTCCGCGAGTTGTCGGAGTTTGGGCAGCAGCTCGATTTGTTTGAGATAGTACTCCTTCATGGGGATAATTTCGATCGGCGTGTTGCTCCTTGAACATACCGGAGTCCGGTGAGTAATCCCCTCAGTCTTAACTAAGAGACCCTGAGCTTCAAGATCTTGGAGAATTTTGGTCCTTCCTTCTTTCATCGAAAGGCCCTGGTATTGGCCCGCGGCTGCAGTAAGTCTACCATCTTGACCCGCAGCGAGAATCTCCTTTAGGTTGAGCTCTCGGAAAATGAGAACATCTGCATAGTCTCCGTAGCTGCAAATCATCACAACGCCCGTTCCGAATTCAGGGCTCGCGCTGGGATGTGGCTTGATCTCCACTTCCCTTCCGTAGATCGGGAGAATCGCGTGCATTCCGTGAAGTCTCAAATATCTCTCGTCGGTCGGGTTAACAATTACAAGTTGACAGGAGCAGATTAGCTCAGGGCGAGTGGTGGCGATTATTAGGGGGTCACCAGTTTCCTTTACTTGAAACTTCACATGGGCTAGGCGTGAAGGAAGATCCTTGTACTCAACTTCGGCGTCGGCGATTGTTGTGCCGCATTCGTGGCAGTAGTTATTGGGCCGAGTGGATTCGTAGATTAAGCCCTTTTTCCACAGCTCAATGAAAGTGGATTGAGTCAGCTTTCTGTAAGCTTCCTCGTCTGTTCGGTACTTGTTCTCATAATCCCCGCTCAACCCAATACGTTTCATGATTTCCACCATCTTGCTTTCCAATTGGTCGAGCGCGGTGATGCAGAGTTGGATGAATTGTTCTCGTGGTGTTTCACGCATCTTGAGCTTATACTGGTTCTCAACATAGAGCTCAACCGGTAAACCATTTCGATCAAATCCGATCGGAAACAGAACTTTACTTCCATGCATCCGCTCGGCGCGAGCAATCATGTCGATCTGCGAATATTGCGCAACGGCGCCAATGTGCCAAGTGCCGGAGGTATATGGTGGCGGAGTATCAATGACGAACAGACGCTTAGTCTTGTCAACTTTGAGTTTGTAGATACCTTCCTTTTGCCACGTGCCGAAGATTCCACGTTCTAAGTGATGATCCCATCGTTTTTCGTTAATTCGAGGAAAGAATTTGTTAGGAGTTTCAACCTTCTGAAGACTCATTCTAAGTCCGCGCCTGGTTCAGAGACTTAATGGGCTGAAAATTTAGCCGACTCAGTCCTTGTGGACTTGGCGATGATACAAGCCCCTGCACCGAGCGTCATGAGTTTGATTGACCGTATAAGATTGTCGAATAAGAGCTAAGTCGTTTATGAAACAGGGACAGTATCCCTCTTGCTGAAGTACGTTACGAGATGTGCGCCGGAGGTCAATAGGAAGATAACCAACACAATTACCCCGCCGAAGAGAGCTGCGAATTCGGTGACACTCACGAACGATCCCATTAGACCACCGTAGGCGGTATTTGCCATGTCTAGAACGGTGAAGTAATAGTTGAACAGCCAATGTAGGAGGATGTCTGCGTAAGCACCGTAACTAACGTACATTATAGCGAACACGAAGCCCGCCAAGAAAGCGGTTGAAACCTTCCCTATCTCCCAACCACCTCCTAAAAGTAGGTGTGCTGCCCCGAAAACAAAGGAACTCAGCAAAATTAGGACCCATTCGAGGGGGCTAATTCCCCTGAAGAGACCATCGTTGGCTACAGTTCGGTAACCCATTTTCGCCTTTGCCATCTCAGGACTGAACATTGTTAGTAGAACTAGACTAATTGCGCTAGTTAGTTTCGAAACGTTTGGGGTCGAGGCGTATCGAAATATGAGGTAGACTGCAAGTGGAATGCCTATTGTTGTTATTCGGAATGCAAATTCCTCATTCAGGGGCGCGAAAGCGAGATTGAGAAGAATCACGTATGGGCTGGTTTTAGGTGGGAAGTTAAGGCTCCCCGTCTTCACTCCGTGTGCCTCCTGAAGTTGCGAAATCAGAATCGTGGCATAGAGAAGGCCTGATCCTACTAGTGGCATGATGTA
>DATIYC010000034.1:0-43888 GCA_035517955.1 Candidatus Acidiferrales bacterium
AGGACATATCAGCGACGAAGGCGAAGATTCGGCGCATAGGGCCGGTGGCGAGGTCACGCTTCTCGCGTCCAATATAACCTCTCGAGTTGTCGGATGAACATAAAACTCATCGACCGTTGACCACTCGTGTAACCGAACCTGTCTGCATTGCCTGCATTTGGAAAGCAGCGCTATGCCAAAGTTGACACAGCCTTATCCATACAAATCATCATGAAAGTGTAACCAAGCCTTATCTTCACACCTTCTAAGCAGCCGTTCGACCACGTGAGTCGCTAAAGCAGCAAAATCCCGCGCATGTATCAGGGCAAGGTTGAACAACTGTTGGTGTATATCAAGAGAGTTGATCTAAGGGGCTTCAAAACCTTCGGCAAGAAGGCTACTGTTCACCTTGACCGTGGACTCACTATCATTACAGGACCAAATGGGTCAGGAAAGTCAAACATTCTTGACTCGGTAAAATTCGCTCTAGGCGAACTTAGTCCCAAGGAATTGCGCGGAGAAACAATTGGGGACCTGATTCACAAGGGCGCCCAAGCGTCCACAACCCGCTCCGCGTACGTGGCAGTGCAATTTGACAATCACGACAGACGCATCCCAGTCGACGCGGAAGCAGTCACGATCTCTAGAGAATTCCGGCGAGGGGGCGAAGGAATCTACCGAATGAATGGTAGAAAAGTCTCGAGAAAACAACTCACAGACATACTCTCATCCGCGGACATACAGGTCTCAAGCTACAACATCGTCCCTCAACACGCAATCACCAGACTCGCCGAAGTAACTACCGAAGAAAGACGCAACATTATCGAGGACATGATCGGGATAGGCGTCTACGACGTCAAGAAGACCTCCGCACAAGCAGAACTACAGAAAGCTGACGTAAACCTTCAAGTCGCATCCGCCAAAATTGAGGAAGTACGACTACGAGTCGAATCACTCGAGAAAGAACGGAATGATTACCTGAAGTTCACCCAGATCAAGAAGGAGCTCGGCGAACTCCAAGCCAAAGCCATCTCCTACAAAGTCAAGAACGCGCGTAAGCAAGCTAACGAACTGCAACAGGCTATGGGCGAGAATCAACAGCAGACGCTAGAGCTCAAGACAAACAGAGACACACTAATTCAAGAGAAATCAAAACTCGAATCGGAAAAGAGAGAATTCGAGGATCAGGTCGCAGAGAAAGGTAGTACTAGACTACTTGATGTGCAACGGACGATGGGCGACATCAACGCAACAATCGCCCGACTGGAAGCGCGAGCGAACTCCATAGAGGAAACGTCGAAATCACTTGAACGACAGAAGAAGGAGATCCAAGAAAACTCCGTTGAGGTCATAGCAAAGATAGATGCTTCCCAAAAGGAGATACAGAACCTTGAAACACAACTCTGCCAAGTAGCCGAGATAATCGCAGCGAAGAAGGATAGAGTCGATGAGTCACTTAGGATGCTTACCGAGGAGAGAGAGAAGTTAGGCGAGAGAAACAAGAACGTCGAGCAAATCGATTACACCATAAACCTCCTAAACAATAGGATTCTCAGGTTCGACGGCCAAATCAAGGCCAGCACAACAAAAGTTGAACTCCTCAACAACCACATTCGAACGCTTGGGTCACGTAAGGAAGAATACGAAAATACGCTACAGAACATGAAACAACGTCTCAGTGAACTTGAGGCAGTGAGAGCGGAGGAGGAAGCTCGAGCAAGGTCGGCCGACAAGAAAGCAAGCGAATATTCAGACCTCAAAGAGCAGCACCAAAAAGAGGTTTGTCATGCTACAAAAGTTGTAGAACGAGCAGGATTGGCTTTAGCGGAAATAGAAACTCAACGGGATATGGCGCAGAACCTAGCGGCCGACGACAAAGCCCTCCTGCTGATTGAAGAAATGGCTGAGGCAGGAACAGTCGTAGGCGTATACGGGCGACTCTCAGACATCATCAAGGTTAGAAATGGTTATTCCAAACCTATCGAAGCCGCAGCGGCAGGGTGGCTCAAAGCCATAGTAGTCAAGGACATGGAGACAGCGATTTCATGTATCGAGGTATTGAAGCGCACAAGAGTTGGCCGAGTAAAACTCATCCCACTAAACGGAATTGCCAAACCCCAACGAGTTCAGATTCAGGACGATCACGAAGAAATCCTCGGGCCAATCGCAGACCAACTTGAATTCGACGAAAGCTTCCAAAACGCGGTTGATTACGTATTTGGCGATACGATACTAACGGTTACCCAGAAATCCGCGTTCCTCGCGTCCCTGAAAGGAGTGAGGGCAGTTGCTACGACGGGTGATCTGTACGAGCCGGGCGGAGGCATGGAGACAGGATTCTTCAGGCAACCGCTCGACATGTCGAAACTGCTACTAAACAGTGAGACGGTAGGCCAGCTTAGGAGTACACTTTCGTCGCTAGAGAAGATGGCTGCAAAAGCGGCCGAAGAGATTGGACGGCTAGAGCAGGAAATCGTCGAGCAGAGCAAGAGCAAATCGCAAAGCCAGAATCTCATAACTCTAACTGACCGAGAGTTAACGACCGTCAAAGAAAACTTGGACCGAGCTAGCAGAGTCATCGAAGAAACTGCCCAACGAGTGGAGCAGCTTGGCCGTGAGATTGGAACGGAGGAAGCGATTCTTGAGGCTTGCAAGAGTGAAAAAGTGAGATTGCAAGAGGGCCCGCTTGCAGAATACGTCCGCAGCCGTGACTCCCTTAGAGTTCGCTCGCAATCAGCGGAGCTGATGGAAAAGGAAAATGAGCACTCAAGATTAACGAGTGAATATAATTCTCTAATTCATAAGAAGATCGAAATCGAGAGCCGGATTCAGTCGCTTAAGTCAACTGTGGCAGTGCTCGAACCTTCGATTGAACAGGCCAAGACACAAACTACAGCAATGGAGTCACAGCAGCTGCAACTTACCGGGGAACTCGAACAAACCCGAACTAAACTGGTCGAATACGAGACTCAACTCAAACAGGCTCAAAGTGACCGCGACAAAATCTCCCAAGAACTGGCCGGTCTGAAAGAACGGCGTGACCAATACAATGATCAGATCAGCGAGTTGGACAGGGAAATCACCAAGATCCTTGAGAAACTCGACTCCCTAAACGGCAAGTCCGCGGACCTGAACGCTTCTAACAAGCATCAACAAATGCAAATCGACTTCCACCTCAACGAACTCAAAGAGTTAGGGTATACAGAAATTGTGGAAGTTGATGAGAATGAAATCGAGTCAATAGAGAAGACCGTACCGGCGCTCAAGAAAGAACTTTCAGCATTCGGAGGCATAAACGAACTTGCAGCCTCACAATATGAGGAAGTCAAAGAGAACTACAAGCACCTCGCCACTAGAATTTACGACCTTGAGAAAGAGAAACTGTCCATTGTCCAATTCATGAATGAACTGGACCAGCAGAAGCTTGAGGCCTTCATGAAGGCATTCACCCAAGTAAGCAGTTCATTCAACGAAATCTTCTCAACGGTCACAAGTGGAGTCGGCAGCCTCTTCCTCGAGAAACCTGAATCACCATTCGAAGGAGGAGCGGACATCAAGCTTCAGTTTCCAGGCAAGACGATGATGTCGATTGGTAGTGCGAGCGGCGGAGAAAAATCGGTTGGCACCGTCTGCTTTATTCTCGCTCTACAAGCCATACACCCGATGCCATTCTATATGATGGACGAAATCGACGCACACCTCGACGTAGTCAACTCCCAGAAACTAGCAGAGCTATTGAAAACGAAATCGAACGGATCCCAGTTCATAATCGTCTCCTTGAAGGACGTTACGATTGCACGAGCGGACGCAGTTTACGGCGTATTCATCCAGGAAGGGGTTTCACAAGTCGTTAGCTTACCGATGCAGGAGGTAAGGGCAGTTGGAAGAGCTAACTAAACCATTCTGGCTTCGGCCACCGTACCTCATCCTTTTTGACCTTCTCCGACTTCACAGAGTGAAACCTTGGGATGTGAATATTGCAGAACTTCTGAACTCATTCCTTGCGCAGATGAAGGAGCATGGTTACATCGATTTCTCAGCCTCAGGAACGGCCCTGCTCTCATCATCAGTTGTTCACCGCATGAAATCCGAGATCGTGCTGAAGATGGAGGAACCGCCAAAGCCGCCTGTTCCCAAACCAAACGTAGAAGTTCCACCACCGCTGCCGTTTCCGCTCCGCTTCGAATACACGTCAACATCAGTAGCTGAAATTCTCCACACTCTTCAAGAAGTCCTGATGAATGAAAAAGCAGTTCTAGAGAGGAAACCCTTCATCCTGAGCCCCCCCTCAGTTTTCGAACAGTTCGACAATTTCCTAGCTAACATAGAAGAAAACATCCAGGATTACTATGCCGAATTGATTAAGCTGAGCATTCGCGGACTTCCAATTTCCTTCAGGGAACTAGTAAAAGGCCAAACATTCATTGAAGCCGTTCGAGTATTCATCATGCTACTCTTTCTAGCACACCAAAAGAAGATTCTGCTGACACAAGATGAGGCGGGCTCGGACCTTCTCATCAGATTAGGAGAGGTTTCACCGCCCATTGTCTGAGCCACAAATAGTCGAGAAACAGGTTCCCGCGTCCCAGCCGACGAACAGAGTCGCTATGATCGAAGCTGCCCTATACGTTGCTGGCAAACCACTCGAAATTAAAACCCTCGCAGTGGTGGTCGGCCTCAGATCAGAGGATAAAGTGAAGGAACTAGCACGATCGCTGAAGTCAAAGTATGGTTCGGAAGGTAGCTGCCTCGAAGTCTTGGAGTTAAGTGACGGCAGATTTGTAATGCAGCTGAAACCGCAATACGTGCAACATGTCAAACGTCTCGCCACCAGACAACTCCTAACCCCCGGCCCCATGAAGACGCTCTCATTCATAGCCTACCGGCAACCCGTCACCCAATCCTACCTCGCAAAGGTTCGTGGAAACTTAGCATACTCGCACGTGAAACAACTCCGGGAAGTAGGGCTAATAGCGGAAGAGAGGTTGGGACGAACGAAAGTTCTCCGCACAACACCAAACTTCGCCGACTATTTCAACCTCAGTCATGAGACACCTGCCATGAAGAAACAGCTGGAACAAATATTCGACCACATCAAAACATCTAAGGGCGTTAAGGAGTCATCTTCGGTACCAACGCCTTCAGCTGAAGTGGGCGGTTCAGCTCAAAACGCTTAAAAGAATCGCCACAGCCTGTCAACCGAAAACACAAGAGGAGTTGCTTAAGATGCCACAATGGCATGGAGATCTTCACAAACGCAAGAAAACAGGCGGAAAGAAGCACATCTTCCGCGGCAAACGCGCATTTGAGATGGGTAGCGACCCCGCAGAAACAATTGTTGGAGAGAAGAGAATCTCGGTAAGACGAGGTAGAGGCGGAAGAATAAAGCTAGCCGCACTGGCCCTTAACACTGCAAACGTCACCGACCCGGCTACTGGCAAGAGTCAGAAGACCGAAATCCAAGGCGTAGCCAAGAACCCAGCCAACGTTGATTACCAGAGACGAGGCGTCATCACAAAGGGAGCAATTCTCGACACGCCCCTCGGCCAAGCTATTGTTACCTCTCGACCAGGCCAACACGGCGTCGTAAACGCGCTCCTCATCCAAGGAACTCAAAAGTAAACAGAAATCCACCTAGTCCAAAACGACTAGGGGACTTGAGGTTTCTGTAATTGAAACTCCGCGAAAAAATAGTTGTCTGGCCTGCAAACATCGACTCAACCAAACCTAGAAGGGCAGGCAGGAAGATAGCGAAAGGCGCAGCACTGCAGACGCCACGACTTGAGGAGATCAACGAGGCAGCGAAGAAACTGTCTCTTGAAGTTGAACTCGTCCCTGGAAAATCCAGGCCTGGCACGTGGTGGGAAAAGGGAGGCTACTTGATCTTTCCAAAGAGCGAGAAACGCACCCAGCTACTGCGATCACTTGCCTCGGAAGTCAGGAAGATTAGGTCTGCGAGAGAAAAGGAACGATAAGATTAAGGCTGTACCGAGGGGCTATCTCCGATCAAGGACACCTCTACTTCTTCTCCAGCCGCGTAACCACTGTGCGTCTCTGGTATCGTGATGATTCCATTTGCGTTGGTCATGCTCGTTAGGACTGAGGATCGCTGAATCTTCAAAGGTTCTGCCACAAATCGTTCGTGCTCACGTCGCACGGTTACGCGAACGAATGTTCTTAGTCCTTGCCCAGGCGAAATTCTCTCCGTCAGTACAGCCTTGATAGTCGGGTCAAACATTTCAGAAACGCCCGAAAGTTTTGCTATTAATGGACGTACAAAAACTCTGAACGCGACGATCGCGGACACGGGAAAGCCCGGCAGGGAGACCACCGGTTTACCCTTGATCACTGCTAGTCCGGTAGGCATTGCTGGGCGCATCGCGATTCCATGGACGAGAATGCCCGGCTTTCCAAGCGACTCGATGCACTTTGGGACAAGATCCTTCCGACCTACGGAGGAACCTGCCGTCACGAGCACAACGTCGGCAACTCTCATACCAGTCTTCAAAGCTAATAGAATTCTGTTCGGGTCGTCCCTAACGATCCCCAAATCCAAAGGCTCTGCGCCCAGGCTTTGAGTCATCGCTGCAAGAATTGGGCGATTCGTGTCCACGACCTTTGCCTGATCGTGTTCATTGGGAGAATTCGTGAGCTCATTACCCGTCGAGATTATTGCAACTCGTTGCTTCCGTACGACCCCCACTTTGGCTACTCCAAGCGCTCTAAGAACACCAATGTCCTCCGGCCGCAAACGCCTACTCTTCCGTAAAACGACTTGGCCTGGGGAGACGGCTTCGCCTTTCTTCGAAACGTTCTGTCCCTTGCTCGTGGGACGTTTGATCGCGACTTTCCCATCTCCTAGCGCCGTAGACTGTTCCACAATAGCGACGGAATCAGCCTCGGCGGGTACCATGCTGCCAGTCGCTAAAGCAACCGCCTGGCCACTCTGAACTTTGAACCGGCACACAGTCCCAAGTTTACTTTCCCCAATCACATTAAGAACTGCAGGAGTTTCGTCAGATGCTTTTTGAACGTCTTCTGACCGAACAGCATACCCATCCATGATTGACACATCTAACGAAGGTATGTAGCGGCGAGCGATTACGTCCCGGCTCAAAATGCGGCCTAGAGCGTTTTGAATGGGTGTGACTTCGGATTTGATTCGCGGCTCACCGAGAGCACTCAAGAATATTCGTAAAGCATCGTCTACTTTAGTCAGCTCTTGAAATCCTTTCGTGTTCTCCATGACTCTGCAAGATTGCTCGTCAAAGATATTATCCTTGGGTTATCGTATGATCCGATAATGCTGAACGTTATTGGCAACCACACAGCTAGCAGCCCTAGCGGCATTTGGGCTAACTGCGACTCTTCTCCTAACTCTGGCTATCAGGTGGTGGACAATCAAGCGCCAACGGCCCCCACCTAGGGAACCGATTATTGAACTGGAACGCTTGGTCAACTGCATTTCCTGTGGCTCGCTAATTCCTGAAGGGGCCCGCAAGTGTGCTTTCTGTGGTGCAGTGCAGTCGCGGGCACGTTCCGGAGAATAAATAAGCACCTCAACGGAAATGCGCGAACGCCGCCGAACGACACACGTGCCGCCGTATGCGCAATTCGCGCAGACGACAGCTCAGTGGTGGAGCAGCGGACCCTTAACGAAAAGAGAAAGGGGCTGAAGCTGTTAAGCGGGCAGCACAGCTACCCGTTGGTCGCAGGTTCGAGCCCTGCCGGCGGCGCCACAACCCAACCTACGGCGTTTCTGACATTATCTCATTCCCCGTATCCCATCTTTACCATCGAATCATTTCGAACAGCATGATATAGTAACGAGCAGAAGCAAAGACAAGTTAAGATCAGGATAAGGCTCATGTCTCCGAGCGGCTTGATATGTCGCAGATCAGGATACGTGAATTTCGTATCGACGAATATCATAGTGTTTGCGAGCTGTGGAAACAGGCAGGTTTGATCATCAGGCCTGGAGACGATTTGGAAGGGATTAAGAAAAAACTGCTTCGTGACCCTGATCTGTTCTTGGTGGCTGAGGAGTCTGGCAATATTGTGGGGTGTGTTTTAGGCGCGTGGGATGGAAGGCGAGGGTGGATTAATCACTTAGCAGTATCGCCAACGCACCAGAGAAAGGGTGTTGGCGCCTCGTTGATACGTGAGCTAGAAAGAAGGCTTGTTCTGAAGGGGGCTTTGAAGGTGAATGCTCAAGTGTATAAATGGAATTCCAAGTCGCTTGAGTTCTTCAAGGCCGCCGGGTACGAAATCCATTCGGATTTGATCATGATCGGGAAACAATTGAAGCAGTAGGGTTTAGCTCGCTCGCGCTTCAGGAACGGGTAGGTATTCGCAAATTGTTGATGGCCTTTCGAGTGCGCGGTTAATGGTAACCTCGCCAATCATTCGGCAGTACTTGGTGATCTGTCCTAGGTTCCAGACGATTATTCGCAGACCTGCAGCTACGGCTGGGTCCTTCACGTATGCGAGCACCTTCTGGGTTAACTTGCGCTCGTCACTCTCAGCCGCGTCTACCATTTCCACTGATTCGTTAGAGAGCCCAATGTCGCCGGTGAGGAGGGCTTTGATGGTTTGTTCTGAGATCCTTATGGCTTCCTTGCCATACTTTGCAATGTCGTTGAGAATGGCGTCACTGCTGATGTCTCGGTCCTTCAAGCCGAGGACTTCGTTGGCGATGTTCTCTGCTGAGTCAGCCATTTCCTCTAGGGTTTTTGCTACGACCCTGTTTCCTGCTATGTGAACGGGTGATTCTATGCCGATCTTGGTTCCTACGCTTCGGTCTCGAATTGCTAATAGCAGCTGCCGTACGATCAGCCAATAGATCCGGTCGGATTCTTCCTCCATGTGTGGAACTTCTAAGGCGAGTTCTGGGCGCCGCTCGACGAGCGCCTTTAGTGAAACGTCTAACATGGATGAGATGATTATGTGTAAGCGCCGCATTAGGCCGTAGATGGGGAAGCGGGTCGGGTCGACGAAGCTTTGAAGGGTTACCTGTTTGATGGTTTGTTCGACTATGCTTAGGCCGGTGAGTCGTTGGGTGGTGGCGCGTATTTCTTCTAGATGATGTTTCTTCAATTCATCCTTGCTGACGACTTGGATTGTGTCGTGGCCGAGGATGTAGTTGGCAGTTATGACGCGGGTTAGTAGGTGATTGGAGTTGCACATGTCGGCGTTTACGATGCAGTTCTTGACTTCTTCGCGTTTATGTTCCGTTCCGGGGATTAGTTTCAGTGAGCCGTCGTCTTCGCGTTTGATTGAGACGATGTCTCCGGCTTTCAGTTTGACGTCTTCAACCCAGTCTCTGGGTAAGGAGACGGTCAAGGTGGAATATCCGACTCGCTGTACCTTTCGAGCTTCCAAAATCTCTCAATTTTCAATATATTTTAGGCACTAGCATATAGCCTTCTATACTGTTTTCCAAAGTCCAAACTAACGTAACGGGACTATAGAGATACCCATACTATACACATGGGTACTCCATACTATGCTGTCGCCGAAAAGACGAAAGAGAACAAGTATTCGCCCATTCGTTTCATACCCTGCTCAATCCGCTCTTCCGGCTCACTAACGAACGTCAACCGGACATGCCCTGCCCCATTGTCGCCAAAGAAGGTACCCGGGATCGCCACAACACCCTTACGGTTAAGTAGGTGATTACAGAACTCCTCGGCACTCCTATCCATCGCGTCCAGATACCGCCTCATATCTACAAAAAAGTAAAACGCACCATCCGGCCTAGCCGTCTTAGCCTCGGGCAAGTATTGCGCAAGCGCCTTCTCCATAAGGTCTCTTCTTTTGCGATACGTTGGAATAACGAGGTCACGAAGATACCGCCGCTTAGTATCGCCACTTAGAAAACACACCATTGCATGTTGGCTCAGGGTGTTAGGTGCAAGCGTCGTATACTGTTTCAGTTTCTCCATCGCGTCCATAGCGTTCCGGGGTCCCAATGCGTAACCCAGCCGAAGACCTGGTGCAGAAGCCTCCTTCGAGAAGCTACCAACAGATATTACACGCTCGTGCGCACCAGGCAACGCCGTGAGCTTGGGCTGAACAATATCGCCATAGACGATGTCACGATAAGTTGCGTCATTGATAATCCAGAAGTCATTGTCTACGGCAAGGTCTAACAGGCCCTTGACGAAGGATTCCCTAACGATTCTACCCGTAGGATTGTCTGGGCTGAGAAGGATGAAAGCCTTCGTTCGCCGAGTTATCATGGATTTCAATACTTCAAGGTTCGGCTGGTAACCGTCATCTACCGAAACCGGCAACTTCACAACACGTCCTCCGGCGAGTTGCGCCCCCTCCAAATATCCTAGGTAGGTGGGGTCTGTGACGATCACTTCCTCATTCTTGTTGATCAAAGAAAAGAAAGCGGCGAAAATGGCCTCGGTCGCACCCTCAGCCATAATTACCTCCCACTCAGGATCGTAATGCTCTCCCTGATTACGCTCCCAATCTTCGGCAACCAGTTTTCGCAGATTCAGGTATCCTTTCGTTCCAGAATACACCGTTGTGCCTTGAGAATCTTCAAGGATGCCCTTAGCGATGTCTTCAACAACTTCTCTCGGTGGAGGTAGGCTTGGTCCTCCCCCGCCAAAGGAGATTATTTCCTTGTGTTTGTTTGCCTCAGCGAGAAGAGCGGTCACGCGGCGAATGGGAGATATGTGTAGGGCAGTAACACGATCGGAGAGCGTCACCATCTCTCGATGCCTGCTATCACGCGCGGCCTAACGAGGTCCGAATTTAAGGTATATGCAATGTGATAATGTCCCAAGTTTGGGAATCAGTAGATATTACAAGGCACCACGTGAGCAAGAGATTGTTGGACTTTGGGAGGAGCCAGTCATTGTGTATGAACTTCGTGGAAGGAGGGTTCTGTCACGTGACTGAGGAAAAATGTTTCCTTGGGCTACGCGGAGCAAAGGCGAAGAACGTCGAGGGCGAATGCGATCTTCACGGAAAATTTGATGTTTGGCTAACACAAGGGAACAACCTCCTCATTACCGACTTAGGTTTCCCAACCGACGAGCCTAAACAATGCTTTGCACTAGGGGTCAAAGAAACCGTTGCCCGCGAGATCGCGAGCAAGAAAACCGAGCAGTTAGGAACCAGAATTTTCACGACTGAACGTAGATGCGTAAGGTGTGGAGGTCAGTTTTGGATGTCACAATACCGAGACAAAGCAGGGTTACTCGAAACGGGACATGCTAATTTCTGCCCAACTTGCAGAGAGTTTGGAATTGATGAAGAGACGGAGAAAAGATTGGGAGCTCAGAAATATTGGTGCGGTTGATCAGTGGGTTACTGTGAGGCCCAAGCTGGAGTGCAGTGGAAGGGCGATTTGGCTGTGAACTCTGGAATAGGGTTTGTCTTGACGAATTCCCGGCCCTTTGTTAGCGCAAGATAGTTGAGGGCCAAAAGCTCCTGTTTCTTTCCTGCAAGGAAGTGTTTCAAAGATTCCTTCACTTGGTCATCTTGCACTTGAGGCGCGCATAGTTCGATGAATGTTCCAAACATTACTGAGTTTGCGAACATTTTGGTATCGCTCATTTTGGAGGCTGGGTCTTCGAGTTTGAGGGTGTCCGCGATTTCTGTCGCCGGAATGCCGAATTTCTTCACGTCGTCTCGTTCAATTTCGGTATCAACGAGTGAAGTGTTGTACAGGATTAGGCCGTTGGGGCGGAGGTAATTGAGGAAATCCATCGAGGGTTGGTTCATGATGATTTCAACGTCAGGTTCTTCAGCGATTGGGTTGTCAACTTCCTCATCTGAAATTACGACGTAGCACTTTGCCTTGCCGCCACGGGTTTCAGGGCCGTACGAGGGGGTGTAGGCAACGTGTTTTCCTTGAAGCATTGCGGTGTATGCGATGTAGTCGCTCAGAAGTAAGACTCCCTGTCCGCCGTGTCCCGCTATGAGAACCTTGGTCTTTGTCATTCTTTCTCAACCCCAAACGTGTCCCTATAAACGCCTAGAGGGTACTTCTTCACCATACGCTCGTATACGAAACGTTTAGCGTCAAGTATGGGCATCTTCCAGTTTACTGAGCAGGTGCTTAGGAACTCGACAAAAGCGAAACCACCCCTAGCTTGAACTTTGAACGCGTTCTCAACTGATTTCTTTGCGTCGAGAAGGTTCTTGATCGTGTACACTTTCCCTCTTGGACCAGAAATTTCTTGCACCGCAAGGCTTGCCCGTTTCACGTACGCGGGACCGTCAAATCCTCCGAGCAATTTTGACGCGTCAAGCTCTGTGCCAGTAAGGTGTGCGTCCCTTCCGAACGGCGTAGTCGTAGTCACTTGTCCCTCAAGGGTTGTCGGGGCCATTTGTCCGCCGGTCATACCGTAGATTGCGTTGTTGACCAAGAAGAGGGTGATTGGAGTTGACCTCTTCGCGGCGTAAATGAGTTCCAGAAGCCCAATTGAGGCCGCGTCTCCGTCTCCTTGCACCGTGAACACAGTCAACTCCGGCCTGACTCGTTTGAGGCCGGTAGCAACGGCGGGTGCTCTTCCGTGCGCCGCGACGATGTGGTCACAGTTCAAGTACTTGTTAGCGAGAACGCTGCAGCCGACCGAGTCAATCATAACAGTTCTTTCGCGTATCCCAAGTCCATCCAACGCTGCGGCGATCAGCCTCGTGAGCGTCCCATGCTCGCAGCCCGCGCAGTAATGAGTTGGGGTTTCGGTTAGCGACTCGAGTTTGCCAGCTTTCACTTTGAGTAATTGTTGGCTCATACGGCTGCTACCTCCAGCTTGCGGAGCTTGTTTTCAATATCTGCTTCAGTTGGTACGACGCCTCCCCATTTGCCCAAGAAGTCAACCGTCACGCCATCGCCTACTGCAAGTTTCACATCCTGAATCATCTGGCCGGTACTCAACTCGACGTCAAGGAACTCTTTACCCTCAGATGCCAACTTCCTCAGTTGCAGCTTTGGGAAGGGCCATAACGTTATTGGGCGAAAGAGTCCCACCTTCACGCCCTTCGCCCTAAGCTTGTTCACTACGCCTTTCGCGATTCTAGAGACAATTCCGAAAGCAACTATAATCTTCTCGGCATCTTCGGTCCGGTATTCTTCGAATCGTGCTTCGGTGGCTTCGGCCTGCTTGTATTTTTCGAAGATACTGCCCAAGTGTTTGTAGTGTTTCTGGTAATCAAGCTCAAGTGAGTTAATTATGTGAGGAGACCTGCCTTTTGCCCCAGTCGTCGCCCATGAAGAGACATCATACTTGGTTGGGTTGATTTCCGGGAACTCCACGTCTTCCTTAAGCTGTCCCGTGAACGCGTCTCCAAGGATTAGCACAGGGTTTCTGTACTTGAAGGCTAAGTCGAATCCTATTCTCGGAAAGAGCGCCATTTCCTGTACGGAGGCGGGTGCAAGAACAATTAACCGGTAATCCCCGTGCCCCCCGCCTTTCGTTGCTTGAAAGTAATCGCTCTGCTCCGGCCCAAGGTTTCCTAACCCTGGTCCCGCCCTGCAGATATCTGCGATGAGGAATGGTAGCTCCATGCAAGCCGCGTATGAAAGCCCCTCCTGCTTCAGGCTGAACCCTGGGCTTGAAGTTGCGGTCATGGCTCGGACGCCCCCAGAGGCTGCGCCTATGACCATGTTAATGGCCTCCAGTTCGCTTGCTGCCTGCAAGAAGAACTTGTACTCAGGATATTTCTCGTTCCCGAACTCCTTCGCCAACGTCTCGGGAATCTCGCTAGAGGGGGTTATTGGATAAGCGAAGTACGCGTTTAGCCCTGCCTCTAGTGCACCATAAGCTAACGCCTCGTTTCCTTTCAAGTAAACTCGCTGCTTCGCCATCTACGCTCTCACCTGCACCTCACTTATCGCGGAATCTGGGCATACCCAGTAGCAAATTGCGCAACCAGTGCACTCTCCCTTTGATCCTTGATAGGAGAATTCGGCAGGGTGGAAACCTGCATGGTTTAGTTTTTGGGACAGCTTTAGATTTCCTTGTGGGCAGGTAACCACGCAGAGCTCACATGCCTTGCACCGTTCTCCTAGAATCTTGACAGCCGCCCTCGGTTGAAGTAGGCTGGTGGCTTGGGCTATGTGGTGGCACGCTCCTTCATCTCAATGAAATTCTCCAAAACGTAGCGCAGCAAATTGTAGTGATGCTCCTCATCCATCGCGAGCATTGATAGGAGATTCTTGAGGTGTGGGTCGCGAACTTGTGATGAAGCAGACGTGAATAATCTTAGGGCTTTTTCTTCCATGTCCATTAGGCGCAGCAATTCGCTGCGGGTCTCGTTCAGCGGCCCTAAGGTTTCCCACTGATTTGTGGCCAGGTAGGTTATTGCACAGTTTATGACGTCGGCGTGCTGCATCGAGTCTCGCATGAGTTTAGCGTAGAGAACCTTGGCGATACTGTGCTTTGTTTCCCTAACTTTTCTGGCGTAAACTTCTGTTTCATGCTCCTCATGGTCAAGTTGGTCTTTGAGCGTTTCCATGAGTTCTTTGTTGAGCATACGCCCATCCGAGTAAGGCAGCGAAGTAATTACTCATAGGGGTTTGGTTAGTACTCTATACACAATATGGGCCCGCCCAGCATCACACCCAACCTAGTCCCTACCACTACCAAAGGCGCCCGTCAAGAAGATACTAAGCCTCATCAACGCAACTCTTTCCAACGATTTGCACCACTGATTAGAAGACTCAAGAAGCATCTTCTTAACCTGTAACCCTAGAACGGCTTTTTGGCGCAATCGCTTGACGAAAACGACTGAAGTCATCACCTCATCCGAAGGAGAGGTTTTCGATGTCGAACTCGAAGTCGATATCCTGAAAGAAAACCAACGCCTCGCCGATGAGAACAAACGGAGACTTGATTCGAAAGGAGTTCATGCCATTGACGTAATGGGTTCCGTCGGGTCGGGCAAGACATCGTTGATCAAGGCAGTGATTTCTAAGATCAAACAAAGCTACAGAATCGCCGTGGTCGAAGGCGACGTCACCACCACTATAGATTCAGACTTGATAGCGTCAGAGGGCGTTCCAACAATCCAAGTCAACACCGGAAAAGAATGCCACTTGGACGCCAACCTAATCAGAAAAGCCTTGGACAAATTGCCGCTTGACAACCTAGACTTGATCTTCATCGAGAACGTTGGAAATTTAATCTGCCCCTCAGAATTTCCGTTGGGATCAGAGAAACGTTTGGTAGTCATCAGCGTGACTGAGGGCCCCTACATGGTCGTTAAACACCCAATGATGTTTCTAGGAGCTCAAGTCGTCGCAATTAACAAAACAGAATTAGCTACGGCGATGGGCGTGGACCCAAAGAAACTCAGTGCAGACGTCGCCAAACTCAACCCTCACGCAACTACTGTTTTTACGAGTTGCAAGAATGGAACGGGCATCAACGAAGTGATCAAGAGCCTCGGAATAGGATCGAAATAGAAGGCTCACTGCGTGCATGAATACTCAATCGCTACGTCAATAGTTGAAACAGTACTGGAACTTGCCAAACAACAGAACGCCAAGAAGATAATCGAAGTTAGGATGAAGATCGGAAAACTTAGAGTGATTTCGGTCGATCAGTTGAAGTTCTCATATGAAATCCTCTCGAAAAATACGCTTCTCCAAGGATCGCAACTGAATATTCAGGAAGTAGCCGGCTCCGTCAAATGCCCGAACTGCGGATACGCTAATGAAATAGAAACGAGCGACGACTCTTTCCATTTCGGTATGCCGTCAATGGTCTGTCCAAGCTGCGGCGACAATCTTTCCATTGAAGATGGGTATGAATGCCTGATAACGAAGGTTCGAATGTTAATTCCAACTCCTGAAAAAACGGAAGTAACGGACGACTCCACAATCGACGCGTGACAGGACGATTACGATCGCTCTTATTCGTGAAAGACCGTTCCATGTGAGCCATGGAACGGTTGGAAGTATTGCCCGATAATGTTTGAAATGGCGGACAAGCGGTATGCGGACGAAATGCATTTTCTCTATATAGAATCTGGCCGAAATATATAACAGGATTCAAACCCGGAACATATGCTCGCACTAAGAAACGAATGTAAGTATTACCTTTCAAGTGAGAAATGTTTGGAGATCAGAAAGGTTCAGCGGGTCGGACATTCAACCCTTACAGTTTCACTTCCAAGAGACTGGGTCAGGCAAGTGGGATTGAAACAAGGTGGAGTCGTCACACTTCGTCTCTCCGAATTCGGCGAACTAATTGTAACCCCCGGAAGTGAAATTGAAGCAGAGGAAATGACCGTCTGCAAGATTAATGCTGACGCCTGCAAAGACAACGAGCTTCTGGCAAGAATAATTACCGGCAACTACATACTCGGACGAGACACAACCATCATTTCTTCCAGCAAAGAGCTAACCCAAGGGCAAATCGACGAGATTCGAAACTCAACTCGACGACTCAGCGGACTAGGAATTGTCGAGCAAACGCCGAAGGAAGCAGTGATCCAATGTTTCCTTGACCCATCCAAGTTCCCAATCACCGGACTTCTCACCCGCCTTCACAAGGTCGCAGTCTCGATGCTAGAAACAGCAATTCAGGCGTTGATGGATAGAAAATTCTCGTTGGCGTTGGAGGTTCTGGAACTCGAGAATGAGGCTGACCGATTATACTGGCTGATCCTACGCCAGATCTTCCGCGCAATTGCAAAGATTCCACTATCAAGACATGTAGGTATGGAATCGGCGACTCACGCTGTAGGTTACCGAGCAGTCTCGAAATACTTGGAGGAAATCGCTGACTGCAGTGAATCCATAGCCAACCTAATCATCTCAATGGCTGACGAAAAATATGCCCAATACTCTTCCGTCATCGATGAAATCTGCAAATTCGGCGTAGAGACGTTGTCTGTCTCAAATGGCTCAATGGATTCGTTCACGATGCTTGATCTTGAGCTTGCAAACCGAATGGTCGACCGCTCAAAACACGTCGAGGACACAGAGAAAAACCTGAACGAACTCATCGTATCAGGCGTTCAGGACCGGAAGTTAGCGGTAGCCTTGAAGGGCATAGTTTGGAACCTCGCCCAAATTGCCCGGGCCTCCCAGATGGTTTCCGAGGTAGCCATGAATCGTTACCTTGAAAACAACACCGATATCTGTCAGTTCTGGAAGGAACGCAAGGGCGGGGGAGACGTTCAATACCTGAAAAAGGTAGTAGCCTGAATTCGTTTTTCGAACCAGAATCCCTAGCTATCGTCGGGGCCTCCGCGACCCCAAGCCGAGTAGGCTATGTAATGGCCCAGAATATGGTGACGAACAGCAGGAGAGGAGTCTTCAAGGGCCATGTTTACCTCATAAACCCTAAACACGATATGATTCTGGGCGAGAAATGCTACTCAACCCTGTCAGCCATCCCCGATCGAATTGAAACAGTTCTCGTAGCGATTCCCGCGGCGAATGTACCGCAGACAATCGAGGAGGCAGGGAAAGCGGGTGCGAAGGCTGCGATCGTAATCTCATCGGGCTTCGCAGAGGTAGGAAATAGAAGCTTGGAGACCGAACTTGCCGACACTGCGCGAAAGTACGGAGTTCGAGTCATTGGCCCAAACTGCTTGGGCATATACGATGCATACACAGGAATGGATACGTTATTCCTGCCGGAACATAAATTCCTGTCCGACGGCCGCGAGGTAGTCGCCACACCTAGACCGCGCAGCGGTGCGGTCTCATTCCTCACCCAGAGCGGAGCCTTCGGTGCAGCCGCGCTCGACTACATGGCTGGTCACGGAATGGGCATCAGTGGGTTCGTTAGCTACGGAAATCGATGTGACGTAACCGAAGACGAACTCCTCGAATATTTCGAAAACGACCCTAAAACGCGGGTGATTCTGATGTATGTTGAAGGCCTCGCAAAGGCCAGAGACTTCCTAATCCGTGCGGAACAAACATCGAAGATCAAGCCCATAGTTGCTTTGAAATCTGGTAAAACCAAGGCCGGAACAAGAGCTGCTGCGTCTCATACGGCTGCGTTGGCTGGCATGGAGCAGATTTACGACGGCGCGTTCAAACAGGCGGGAATTATCAGGGTCCATAACGTGGAAGAACTCTTCGATTTTGGACGAGCGTTAGTTCTTCAACCGCCGAGCTATACGAAGAATGTGGCAGTGTTAACGAATGCGGGTGGCCCTGGAATTATTACAGCTGATGCGCTAGAAGAGACAGGTCTGATCGTACAGAGATTCCCGGACAGAATATTGACGAAGTTCTCTGATTACAAAGCTAAGAAACTTATTCTCCCAGTTCAGTCCGGCTTCAACCCAATGGACCTCTCAGCCGAAGCGACAAGCGATATGTTCGCATTAGCGATCTCAGCGATTCTTGAGGACCCTGAAATTGGCGGGTTGGTCTTGATTACACTTCACCATGCGCCCACAGTACTTGATGACGCAGCAGACAAGATCGCCAAAATCATTCCAAAGTACAAGAAACCAATCACGGTCTGCGACATGGGCGGGACAGAGATGGCGGAGGCGATGAGGATGGGGTATGAGAAGAGAGGATTGCCGTCGTACTCGGTTCCTGAACGGGCTGCCCGTGCGCTTTGGGCTCTCACCTATTACGGAACATATTTGCGTGACCATCGTGCTTCTCTGGGTTTAGAGAAAATCGCAAGTTAGTACGAGGTAATGCCCATGTCCCTAACCACTTTACCGAAATACGTTGAGGAGTTCAAACTACAACCCATCGCACCCATGATATCAAAACTCATCGAAGTACCTCCCGAGAGTAGCCTTTGGAAAATAGTCGGACAATTCAAGGAAAAAGGCGTCTATGAAATTTTCTTCGCTGAAGGAGCGCGCTGTAGTATGATCTCCGAGAGGAGCCTGTTACGATCAGCGAATCTTGAAACGGTTAAGCCCTCAGCCCTTACTTCGTACGTGCCCCCGCTCCCCAAGGAAGCCTTGGTTGCCGACGCGGCTAGGTTAATGTCAGATCATAGAATTAGGTCTGCCCCAGTATCGGATGGACATAAGATCCTGGGACAAGTAGACTGCACAACTTTGCTTCGCGGATTGAGCGGGAAGATTGGGAGCGAACTCAGAATATCCTCTCTCGCAACAATAAACCCAGTCACGATTGAGGCAGAAGGATCCGGCGCGAAGGCGAGGGAGCTGATGGTCAGGAAACGGATTGATCATTTGCCGGTGGTCCAGAACAAGCGCGAAGTTGGAGTGTTAACCTCATCACAGTTAGTCTCTCGAATCGCGCCAATTGAAAGAGTGGGCAGCAAGTCCATGAAACCACAACTCAAGGGCGCTCTGGATTTTCCGGTCAAAGAAGTCATGGATGACAACCCTCTCACCTATCCACCAGAAGCGCGCGCCGAGCAAGCCTTGGAATCCCTGTTGAAGGCAGATAAAACGTGTGTCACCGTGTTGCAGTGGGAGGAACTTCAGGGAATAACAACCCAACGAGATTTCATGGCACTACTCACGGAAAAAGAAACGGAACCCGAAGTACCTGTATTCATTGTTGGCCTTCCTGATGACCCATTTGAATCCGAAACAACCAAAACAAAATTCAAGCGTGCAATCAACCAACTTCACTTAGTGTATCCGGACATCATCGAGGCCCGATCCGTAATCAAGACCAAGGCCAAGGCAGGAAATGAGAGAGCACGCTACGAGGTAAACGTACAAATTCGAACTCCCGGAAACTCCTACACGTATTCTGAAGAGGGCTGGGAGTTAGCAGGGATTTACGATTTAATAACGGACAGGCTCAAACGATTGATGACTAATAAACAAAAACCTCATAAAAAACACGAGAGGGAAGGCCGCTAAACCAAGAAGCTAAAGACCCAGAAACAAGGGGAACCCAACACTTTGCTACTGCCTACTAGGATGAGACGGGTCGAGGTAATCGTACCCAAACGGAATTTCGACGACGTTATGCTCTACCTACGCGAACAAAACACTGTTGAACTTCTCGACGCTAAAGAAATGATCAAAGGATACGGTGGAGGTGTTACCCCGACCACCATTTCGGATCGACTATACCGGCTCACCACCCTAGAATCAAAGATCAATTCCGTCATAGTTGCTCTAAACCTTACCACACTGCGCGCCAAACCTGTAGCAGTAGAAGCGCGCACTTCTGATGAACACATAGCCGAAGTCGAGAAAAGAGTAACGGACCTTGAACAAAAGGTAACCACCCTCACCAACGAAGCGCAAACGCTTGAAGGATTCATCACGTACGCAGAGAGCCAGGTCAGACTCAGCATCGACGAAATCATGGAGATCGACAACGTCAATTCGCCTGAAGGCCGCCACAAGCTAGAGGCAATAGTGACCGGCATATTCCAAACACTGAAGCCAACTGAGATCAAGGTCTCGGAACAACTCGCTGACATCGTTCAGCCTAAATCAATTGAAGATGCAGTTGTTAGGGAAATCTCAGGCAACGTTGCACGAATTATGGAATCTAAAGGTAGCGAGGCTGCGATAGCCGACTCGATTACTCAGACGCTAGGTCTGAAGTTGAAATCAGCCTCTCGTGGCAAACGGTTCCAGTATGAACCTACGAGCCGAATTGAGGAGGCTAGGAATCGGCTTAACGAGCTCAAAGCCCAACTCGCTAAACTGAGCAACGAAAACGGCGCATACTTGCTCGTTGAAAGGGAAGTTACCTCAGCGGAGAGAACTTTTGAGCAAGCAAAAGGATACTGCGGCAAAACAGAATCAACGTGCATGATTGAAGGATGGGCTCCCGCGGCGAAGATAAAAAAGATCAGGTCAGACCTCAAATCGATCTGCGCTGACGAAGTAATAGTCAAAGATTGGGCCGGGCGAAACGCGCCAACGCAAATGCAGAACCCAAAGGGTCCGATTCTTCAAACCTTCGAGAAGCTCACCGTCGGATTCGGCGTTCCGAAGAGCGACGAGATTGACCCAACGGTTATGTGGTTGGTAACCTACCCAATCTTCTTCGGCTTCATGTTTGGGGATGTTGGCAACGGACTAGTCGTGATGATCGTTTCAAGCATGATCTACTACTACAAGAAAAGAGGCTTGACGATTCCTGACAATGCCTTCGGCGGCCTCGGCGGCGTCTTCAGCATGGTAATCCAAGGCGCTCCGTTACTAATTCTCAGCGGTTTGTCAGCCCTCGTAGTCGGATTCCTATACGGGACAGTTTTCGGAAGCGTGGAATGGTTTAGGATGATAACGGGGCTGCCAGGACCTTTATGGTTTGAACCTTTCGCGAACATTCGACTGATGCTCCGACTCTCCATCACAATCGGAGTGATACACATAATGTCCGGCCTAATCCTAAGCATAATAGACAAAGGGTATGTCCGAGAGTACAGGGAACTCGTAACCGGACCATTGGTGTGGCTCTGGTTCTACGGCGCGTTCGGCATAACGTTGCTGCAATATGGGTTAAGATTTCCGAACTACCTATTCAATCCCCAAAACCTTACCGACATTTTCCTTAGAATGGGTATACCACTAATTGCAATGCTTGCACTCAAATTATGGTCCGAGGGACCGATGGGCTTGATGCACGCATTCGAATCACTGCTAGCGTCACTATCCCATACGATTTCATACGTTCGAATACTTGCAATGAAACTCATAGACGACGTGTTCCTACACTTGTTCCTGGGAGTCCTCGTCTTCTTCACCGCCTGGGGGAACATTGCCGGAGCAGCAATTGGGTGGGTACTGTTCGCTGCCCTCACAACGGTGCTGATACTAATTCTCGAGACAGCCTTCGTATTCATGCAATCACTTCGACTACACTGGGTCGAGTGGTTCCTCAAATTCTACAGCGGCGAGGGTGTAGCATTCAAACCCTACGGAATCATGCGAAATTACACCCGAGTACGAACCAGCGTCGCGTAGTACATCCACTCTTTGGAGCTGACGTAACAGGTCTGATTCCCATATCACGTTGGGGGATACGTTTGCCTCTAACTGATACGGTCTTTGTTTATATTCCGCCCTGTCGCTGTCGTGCCAGACAAGTACACGAGGCAGAATGTCCACGAGCAGTTCGAGCTCAGTGCAGGTACAAGCGATTAGCGATATTGTCGCGGAGCTTCAAGAATATGGGCTTACGCGCAACGAGGCGAGAGTGCTGGTCTTTCTTGCCAAGACGGGACCGTCGAAGGCAAGCGAAGCAGCCCGCGCCGTCATGATAAACCGAACCGAAACCTACCGCACCATAAGAAACCTCCAACGACGTGGTCTTGTCGAAGCAACGCTGGAGCGGCCAGTACGCTTTCAGTCGGTGCCTTTCGAAAAATGTCTCACCACTCTGATTGATGAAAGAAGGGCCAGGTTGAGAATCCTTGAACAACGCGGCGAGGTTCTGCGCAGGCAATTTGACGTCGTTCGTGTCGAGCGGATCTCACAGGAGGTTGAGCGCTTCCAAGTCGTGGAGGGGAGACTGCGGATTGAGCAAAGGCTGCATTCAATGTACGCCCAAGCTCAAAAATCCGTTATGACTGTTCTCTCTCCATCAGAGATGATTCGAGCTGAAACAGCCGGCCTATTTGACACGTTAGAGCAGCTGGCCAAGGGAAACGCGAAGGTTAGGCTCATAACGGCGATAAACCAGGCAAATCTTGCTATCTCCGAGAAACTATCGAACGCAATGGAAATCCGACACCTCGACCTGAAGGCGAAACCAATCCCCCGGGTCTCGATAATTGACGACAATGAAGCATTGTTTGAGATAACCACAGCTGACGAAACTGCTAGAACTGAAGAAGTAGCACTTTGGATCAACAGCCGCGCATTTGTGCGAAACCTCCAAGCTTACTTTAACGAAATGTGGAGTTCCTCAACACCATCCGAATCACGGATTGAGGCCCTTCGGAAAGGCATTCCGCCAGATGAGTTGAACATCTTCAAGGGCCGTGGAGAGGTTGGTGGAAAGCTGAACTCAATGATTGAATCTGCCAACAAGACCGTTGAGATTTGGACAACAATGAGAGGAATTCAAGCCATAGCGGACAGTCACTTCTTTGAGTTGAAAGAGGCTAAAAGTCGGGGAACAAAGATCCGAATAATCGCACCGATCACGAGCGAGAACACAGAGGGTGCCCGAAAGTTAGTGCCCGTATCAGACTTACGCTACTCAGAAGCCCTCGGCCCAGCAGGCATGGTAATCGTGGACCAACGCGAACTGATGTTGTACGAAAGGTTGCCTGACGATAATAATGCTAACGTGGGTGCAGATGTTGGTTTTTGGACGAATAGCAAGCGATTCATAGAAACAATGAGCAGAGTCTATGACTCGATGTGGAATGGAGTTTTCACTATCTACGCTCCAAAACATAGGAGCTTCCGTAAATAGCTCCACCGTTGAACCCATAAAATCAAACACTTGTAGAGTCCCGTTCATTGCCAGACATTAAATTTGGATGCCAACTCCCACAGGACAGTGACCCGGACCATGCGATTGAGACCGCAGTAAAATGCGAACAGCTTGGTTACGACAGTGTTTGGGCCTATGATCATCTGTCACCGTATTGGCTCAGATCAGGTCGAGCATTAGAGTGCTGGACACTCTTAGCGGCTGTTGCTGCCCGAACCTCACGAATTAAGATCGGTAGCCTCGTTACCAACATTAATTTTCGCAACCCAGCACTGCTGGCGAAGATGACTAGCAGCCTAGACAACATCAGTGATGGTAGGTTGATCGTAGGTTTAGGCGTTGGCGATAGGTTGAGTCAAAGTGAACTCCACAGATATGGATACGAGTTCCGACCATTGAACGAGAGGATTAATCGTCTAAGGGAAGTCACTCAGATCCTAAAATCCATGTGGACCAATGACGAAGCGTCATTCAAGGGCAATCATTTTCGAATATCGCATGCGCATAACTATCCAAAACCGGGACAGAAACGACGCCCCCCAATATGGATCGGCGGAAGACATCGTAAGGTTCTGGACGTAGTGGCTGAGATGGCCGATGGTTGGAATTGTTGGGGACTAAACAAGTTAGAATTGGCTCAACGAGAGGCGTATCTGAAGTCTAAATGCGTTGAGCTTGGACGGAAGCAAAATAGTTTAGTGAAATCGTGGGCAGGAAACTTGGTCGCAGGTAGTAAAGGCGAGTCAAATTCTACGGTCATTGATGAAATCAGGGGAGAATTGTTGAGAAATACGAATGGCGAAACCGATTATTTCATAGCCTCATTCAACACGAGAGCCAGCCCCAAAGCCTACGAAGCATTCGCAGAAGCAGTGAAATTGATAGGCTAGGACACTGATCAATTTGCAAAAAGCAAAAGGCGGTACGAAGAGTCGGCAGTTGACGTTGGCGGCAGCGTTAGCCGCAGTTTACTTCGTTCTTCGAGCCATTCCAACGTTCCAAATGGTAGGAACATCCAGCCATTTCACTACTGGCGATTTCCTTCTTACCTCGATCGCTCTCGTGGCCGGGCTTTGGAGTGGGTCACTTGCGATAGTCGTGGGAACCGTTGCCGCGTACGCGGTGAGCCCCCCAGTCTTCTTCGGTCTCGATTTTCTCCCAGCCCTTGCTAATGTCGCGATTGCTGGGCTTCTACTTTCACGCCGACGTAAGGCGGCAGCTGGTGTCTACCTCATCGTACTCCTTGCTTTCGTGGTGAGCCCGTACAGTCTGCTTTTTGGATACGGATATGTGCCGTACGTGTGGCTTCACCTAGCCGGCTTAGCAGTGCTCGTATCTCCAATCTCAGCTAAAATTCCTATATGGGTTCACGAACGGAATTACCGTGGAATCGTAGGCATTGCTTCGTTGGCGTTTATTGGAACGATGGCGCAACATCTTGTTGGAGGTCTTCTGTACGAGTTCAGCCTGGGATTTGCTTTAGGAGTTAACCCTCAGCGCTTCGTGGACACTTGGCGAGTAATATTCTGGCTTTACCCTGAGGAAAGAATGATTCTAACCGTTATCTCTACGATCATAGCCGTAGGCGTTTTTCGTTCGTTCGAAAGACTCGGTAGATAGTAGGCAGGCGGGAGCCGTACATGAGCGCGTCACTAGTGAACTGGCCAATTTAGTGTTGGTATGCTGGATTAGTGAACGGCGGAGAAACAGAATATAAGAGGACGCATGACCTTTCGTCTGTTAAAGTGTTAGTAGACCTAGGTGGTACGACTCATCGCAAAGCGTCCGATGAAACTGTTCGAGCGTTTGCTAGATACGGATGTTAAGGCTGACCTTCTTACCCTCTTCCATAACAATGCCCGCCTGGCCGACACCTCCGAGGGGCTTGCTCAGAGAATTAACCGTAATCAGGGTGAGGTGCAACGAGAACTCGAGGACCTAGTTGAACTTGGCATTCTAAAGAAGGTTGAAGTTTACTCCTTTGGAATAGATCGAGATAGAGAAATCCAAGATGCAATTTCCAAACAACTAGCTTTAGGACAATTAGCAGGTCCCGAGACAGCTCTTGGCGTTGGTGACGTTGCACGCCAGGTACCTAGAGTCAAGACTGGCTTAGAAATAATCGACAAACTCCTCCCTGAAGGACTCCCCTCGACTAGCACGATCGTAATTCTAAGCGACCCTGGGGCAGGGGAAGAGAACCTTCTCGCACACTTCGTTAGCCAAATGATGGAGTCCGGCAACTCCGTTCTCTACATCACACTGGACAACTTTCCACCAAACATTCGGCAGACCGTTCAATCACACCTAACTGGTGAGCGTACGGATTGGTCTTCGCTGGTTTTCATTGATTGTTACTCGCAAACGGTTGGCGTTGAAAGCGATGAACGACACGCCGTCGACCCAGAAAACCTCTCAGCTATCAGCATTGCAATATCCAACATCATGGCAGACCGCCCCACCTCAATGATGGTGCTCAACTCATTCAACACTCTGATCCGCAAGAGAGGCGGTCACTCCGCAATTGAATTCCTGAGAGTGCTCGTTGCTCGAACTAGGCAGGCGAAATGTCTTTGCCTTGTCACAATGAATAGGAAAGCATTTCACCCGGCAATCGTTGCCTCGGCGCAAGACATCGCTGACGGGGTGATTGAATTGAAGGTGGAAGAGAGCCAAACGGGGATGGCTTTCTCGCTTCGAGTTTTCAAAATGGTAGGAGCAAAGCATTCCACCGGCTGGGTGCGATATGCGATTTCTGACGATGGAGAATTGATGCCGGCGGAAACTCAGGGAACTTAATTCAATGGACTACTCCATGTCCTTCAGTTTAGCTGGAAGGTATTTGTCTACGATGTAAGCTAGCCCATAGCGGCTGAACGCTTCTTGCTCTGCTTTGCGTTTCACTTTCAGAAACGTCTGAATTTCCTTCTTCCATAGTTGCCCCGCATATCTAGGATCCTTATCGAGTTCGTATAGGCGTTTAATGTCAAGGTCGGTCAATGGGTCGCTGGGTAGCTTGTAATCTACGATGTCTGAAGCCCAGACGCCACACCATTTTGCGTCCGGAGTGTTGAGATCTCGCAGGTGAGCCGCGTTGGCGGAGCCGGAGATTATGACGTTCGCAATGTGCATGCCCCATGGGTCTGCGTCGCAGAAAATGTAGCAAGGTAGTTTGAGTTCTTGGTTCAGCCTCCTTATGAGAGACCTTGTGGCGCGTGGCGCTTGGCCTGCTGTATGAATTAGCAGGGCTTTGTATTTTTCGTGCACTCGCTCCTCTATGAAGCGAGTGAACAGGCCACCTTTCTCTATTGCTATGATCTTGTCAGCTTTGCAGTCAGCAAACTCGGCGTTGGTAAGCGCTGGCCCAATCATCATTCCGTCGGGGTGGGAGGCCAAATTCAACTCCTTTCCTTCATAGCCGCGAACAGTGTACTGTATCGTTAGGTCGCCGAAGATTGCACTACGCTCTTCAGGGAAGACGTTGAAGTCTTCTCTTGAATGACCGATCACAGTTTCCAGGTCTGTGATTATGTCGTCGCTCTCGGCTTGGTCTGCGAAACTCATCTCGTAGGCCTGAGCCGAATAGAAGACGTCTCGAAGCGTTGACGTTTTACCCTCACGACTGAGTTCGTCAACGAAAGACCCTGTCCATACGAGTTGTGTTAAGGGTCGAACATGCCTAATGTTTCGAGCACTTCTCTTTACTGATTGGTCTCCTAGAATGTACTGTCTGGTCTTCTGGTCGTAGCGAATGTTGTTGATCGATCTGCTTGGCATGTGGACTGAGGGCCATTGTTTTTCAGATAGCTGAGTGAAGATTTGCTCCCCTAGGGACTTGAGGCTGCCTAGGACCACTTGTTTCTTCTCTTCGATTCTGCTAGGCTTCTTGCTCGTCTTCGCTGTCTTCTTCTTCATACTTGAGGACACTCTTCAATAACGGTGAAACGTCGGGTTGCTTAGGTTTCCTTGCCAACTTTGTCGAGAACGACGCTATCTTTGGCAGGTATTTCTGGAAAATGTCTAGCCTGTGTTTGTCGTGGGCTATGTGAATTTTCTTGGATAGGAATAGTGAGAGCCTGCGGGCTACTTCGCGTAGGGCGTTGAGAACCTCACGCTCGACATCAGGCCTGTCGGCGATGAACTCTTTTCCAACAGTCTTGTACGGGACTTTGGTGGAGCAAATGTGGACAAAGACTGCGATAGGCATGTCAGGGGTGACCTTGTAGTGGCGCCAGTCCATCTCGGTATTGACTACTTTCCAGGATACGTCGCTTGCTTCATCGAACAGTAGTGGGATTTTGTTGGCGAATCTAAATAGTTTGATTCCACCCCCGGTCTCAATGTGGCCGCCGTATGCGACGCCTACTTCCACAATGAATGGAAAACCTGAGTAGGCGGATGGTTTTCTTTGGTGGACTGCGATGAATTCTGGGGAGAGCTCTTTCTTAATCCCGGCCTCGAGCAGTTCCTCGCCTAGGGGTGAGAGGCAGGTTGCGTCCGGTGCAAGAAACTTGTAGCTTTTCATCGCGTTGACGAGTTTGACGATCTCTTCCGGAACTAGTTTCTTTGGGTTCTTCCTTGCGGGGAGACCTACTTGTTCTAAGAAAGATGTGGCGATTGTGCGACCAACCCGGTGGAAGTGTGTACGCATGAAGCCTACGAGTGTGTGCTCTTGGGTGAGGTCTATGAGGCGTTTCAAGGTTTCAACATCGACCCCGTACGGGTGTGGCAGTGTTTCCTCTGGCGGTTTGGGCATCTGTGTTGTTCCGCGGTCGAACCTGTACAACCTTCCTCTGGGGTCGACATAGGTTATAGTAGCGTAGGGAGCGACGATGGCGGTTTCCATTAAATAATCCAAAATCTTGGACATTGCCCGCGTGTAGTCGGCCTCGGTGGAAAACTCGATGGCGGCCCCGTGCCACCTGTTCTCGTTCGGATAGGTCTTATGTTTCAATACAACAGGTTTGTTCTTTTGAATGTCGATTGTTAGATCGTAATGGTGAATTTTCGTTGGGCCGGTGCTCGACATTATCGTTGCGAAACCGTGAGTCGTAATCTGTCCATATAGAATCGCCATCTTCCCTCCGAGCCCGAAGGTTCCTCGGGTTTGTCTGAGTTTGTATTTTGAGCCGAAGAGGACTTGGCCGAAGGCCGAGGGGATTATGTCGTGTGGTATACCGATACCATTGTCTTCGATGTGAATGCGGTAAATTCCTGGCCCATCTGTTGGACCGGATTCATGTGAAATTCGTAAGTAAATGTCAGGGGGAATTTGCCTGGTTTCGCAAGCATCCAACGAATTCTCCACTAGCTCGCGAATGGATGAGTAGATGGCGCGGGTCGGGTTTGTGAACCCTGCGATGTCGCGGTTGCGGTAGAAGAAGTCTGCCGCAGAGATTTCTTGAAATATTTCCTGAAGTGCCATTAGGGTTCGCTTACCTTTGCACGTCTATGGAATAAAGCTGATGATGGTATTTCTCAGGTGGGGGGCTTCTCCCAAAGCTCAAGAGTTTCCCTCTTCTTGCTCTCGCTCTTTATCTTTCTAAGCAGTTTGTACACGGTGGAATGTTGTTTGCCTTTCAGTAGAAGTTCTATTGCTTCTCTTGCAGCAGTGACAGTCTCATACTCTCCCAGCATTGAAATCGTGTGACCATAAACCGACACCTTTGCATCCGTCATCTCCTCTATCAACCTCCGAATTTTTCCCTCGCGACCAATCACACGACCTTTCAGCCGCGCAATGTCACGCTCGTTCTTACCAAAAGTTTCCCTCAAATCTATGATGTCTAGAACGATGTCGTCGTCGATCAATTGCAACGCTCGTTCCGGCGAGAACCCGCGTCCGATCGCCGACACGACATCTCGAGCGCGCAGAACGGTTGTTGGATCCTCGGAATCTTGGCGTGGGACGATTTCGATCGCGCCGTATTGGCTTTGGATTAGGAGTTGAACTTTGAAGGAGTCTTCAACCTTCGCCTTCGTTTCCCCCTCCTTACCAATGAGTACGCCGATTCGTTCGAGGGGAATTGTGATGCTAATTCGTGCTGACATTTTCCCCTATCACCCATTTCGTTAATCTCTCGATCGGTGGAACGGTCACGCCGATTCTTGAGAAGTAGTGGTTCATTCTAAGTAGGTCCCGTTCGAGGAATGCGTTGGCCATGGGATGTTCGATTGTTACGGCCTGTGCGAAGTCGAAGATGACTGGACTTTTGTCTACTAGCATGATATTATATTCGCTTAGGTCCCCGTGTACGAGCTCTGCTTTCTGGTAGAGCTTTCTTACGGCCCCTGCAATGCGATCGTAAACTCTTGCAGGATGTTCTAAAGGCGTCTCTCTTAGCAGTGGGGCTGGCTCGCCCTTACTACCTATGAACTCCATTAGTATTACGTTCCCATCAATCTTCAAAGGCGCTGGCACACGTACGCCTGCCTTCTCAGCTTGCTGAAGGTTTCTGAATTCCTTCATTGCCCAGAGGTTGACGAGTGAGCGTGTGTCACGCCTCGTGCTCTTGAACCTTTCATCTCCTTGAATGTACATCATCCTGCCTTTCAGAAACTCTGCGGAGGTCGTCAGAAAAATCTTGATCGCCACTAACCTGCCTCTTCGCCCAAGACCCCAGTACAGACGCGATTCTTTTCCTGAGCGCACGACTCCATTGATGTTCTTAAGGTAGCCGCGGTTCAGCATGCGGTATACGATCATAAGTGTAGAACGGTCGAACACTTCTTCTAGAGAGTCTAACTCCTCGCTTCGCTTTTCCCTCATCAGTCGCTTGGTCTCGTAGTGGACTATCTTTCTTCGGAGCTTTCGCTCGGCCATTGATTCCAATTACGACACCCAGGAAACGGGGTTATGCGGCAAGGCGTCCTTGACTTCGAAGCCAGTTAGCCTGGCTTTCCGTATATCGCCAAAGTATGTCGCCCCTAGAATCTGTCTGAAAGTCCCAAGGTGCAACGAGCACGACATCTCCAACCTTGATCCACACCCTACGCTTCATCTTACCTCTTATACGACAAACCCGTTCATGACCATCCCCGCATTTGACCATTAGCCTATCGTAACCCAACATTTGGGTCACAATGCCCAGCATTTGTCCGTCGTCGGGCATGACCATCTCTCTGAGTTCGCCTTCGCTCAGAACTTTCTTCTTACCCACACGTTCCACCGAATTATTCTTGCTATTAATTGCCTGAGACTAAATAAGGCTACTAGAAATCGCCCATTCTGAGATGGCTGAAACGATCCGCCAGTTTAGTTGCCTCAAAAGTCACATTCTGACGATTTGGACATGAGGAACGCCGCTAATGTGTAATATTGCTGTAGGATCCACTAATCGTTTCTGAACGGCTGCCTCAACAATGGTTTGGCCTACCAAGTTGGCGATATCTGCCGTATCTATCGCCGCCAAGGCATCAGCGACACTAGCCCGTTGACCCCGGTAGAAATCCTGTTTGACTTCGAGCTTGAGTTTTCCCTCGCGAAATGTTTCCCCGAGGAGTTCGGGGTCGCAGGCGGCGACTAACGTATACTTCTCATTCTTGAATACCCTGAGGAAAACTTCGGTCACGTCGAAAACCGTTCCTACATTGGTAGGATAGAGGACCTTGCGCCACAGGCCTCACAGCGAAGGAATAGGTACCTGCCCTCCTTCTCCACCTTCGTGTCCGGCCTGTTGCAAATTGGGCAGATTACGAACCTTTGCGCGTATATATTCAATAGCCGAGTTACGGTTTGAACGTCGAACCTTCCCTGGAAGATTGCGCGGGCACCATCTAAGGAGGCGGCGGTTGCTAACTCTCTGGATAGGAATTTCAGCAAGTGGTGTGGGTCGCGGTTAATCTTACTGCTAATATCGCCGAAGTTCTGAATGATCGTCCTCCTACCCATCCTAATACCGACAACTCTTGGAATCTCAAATCTTTCGCCGGTCCCTACTGCCTGAGGCAGTTTCGCGTATGCCCGATCCAGAAGCTTGGCGTAATCTTCACTCAAGGTTCATTTCCGGATTGAGGATGCATAGCGCCATATTTGTTGATTCCTCTTCGAAAGAAAATGTTAATCTGCCTAGGAGGTATGGTGTGACAAGCTTTTGGAGGGGCCGAAACTAAAAACACCAATCGATGTGCGAGAGCACTCAGCAAATCATTCAATCTAAATCGCCTGGATGGAGGAAATGACGAAATGGGAAAGTGGATAGTAAATTCGGCTTGGCCGTACGTTAACTCCGTTCCTCACCTTGGAACATTCATCCATCTCTTGAGTGCGGACGTTTATGCCCGATACCTCCGCTTGAAAGGAGAGGAAGTGATCGCAGTCACTGGCTCGGACGAGCACGGGACACCGATCGAGGTTGAGGCGATAAAGAAGGGCGTATCACCCAAGCAGTTGACAGATGAGATCCACAAGCAAATCTGCAATCTGCTTGACGCATACAACATACACCTCGACAATTACACTCGTACCGAGAACCCAGTTCACATCCGTTACACGCAAGACCTTTACCGCAAAGTGTACGAGAACGGCTACGTTTACACACAAAACGTCAACCTACCGTACTGCGAAACGGACCAACGATTTCTTCCAGACCGCTTCGTCGAAGGCACTTGCCCACATTGCGGCTATGAGCAGGCAAGAGGGGACCAATGCGAATCGTGCGGTCGCGTACTCGACCCGCTTGAACTCATAAGATCAAAATGTGTTTTCTGCGGAAACCCGCCAACCGTCAAATCATCAACACACTGGTTCTTCGACCTTCCGAAATTCCGCGACCAACTCGAAACGGCCGTGAGGGAAAACAAACAGTTACCAGAAAACGCACGCAACTTCTCGCTCAAATGGCTTGAGGAAGGATTGAAACCTCGGGCACTCACGAGGGACAACAAATGGGGCATCCCAGCCCCCTTCCCTGGAGCAGAAGGTAAGACCATCTACGTTTGGCTCGAGGCAGTATTGGGGTACGTGTCAGCGTCAATAGAGTGGGCTGAGAGAACGGGTAAGCCTGATGCCTGGAAAGAGTTCTGGTTCGACCAACAAACACGAAACGTTCACTTCATCGGAAAAGACAACATCCCCTTCCACGTCATCATCTTCCCAGCCCTACTTCTCGCCACCCGCGACCCCTACGTTCTTCCGTGGCAGGTGGCCTCAACTGAATTCATTCTGTTCGATGGAAAGAAATTCTCAAAGAGCAACAAGATAGGCGTATGGATGGATGACGCACTCAAAGTTGCCCCAGGCGAATACTGGCGATATGTCCTAATCGCAACAAGACCCGAAGCGCGAGACGCAAACTTCACTTGGAGAGATTTTGAAGCGCACGTTAACTCAGAACTGAACGATGTGATAGGAAACTTCGTTCATCGCACCCTCACATTCCTAGTGAACCAATTCGAATCCAAAATCCCTGAACCACAAAACCCAGAAGAAAAAGACGAGGCGATTAGAAAGCATATTGAATCGGCCCCAGGAACCGTTGCATCACTACTCGATCAATTCCAATTACGAAATGGCCTAGCCGCCATAGTCGACCTTGCTAGGACCGGAAACCAATACCTCAGCGAACGCGAACCTTGGCATTTGATAAAGACGGACCGAGCGAAAACAGCTACAACACTCTATTATGCGAGCCAACTCGTCAGAAGCATAGGAATCCTACTCTCTCCGTTCCTTCCTGAAACTAGCGAAAGCATACGCAGACAACTGAACCTGCAAGTGGATTGGGGGAATTGGTGGGACGCGGGAAAGTTAGGGTTGAAACCGGGACACGTGATTGGCAAACCATCACCGTTGTTCCACAAGATCAACACAGCAAAAACCATCTAGGTGAACCATACCCTGTCCTCACTAAAGATCGACTTACACGTCCATACAGTCGGCTCATACGATGGACACACGTTGCGGGAAGACCTACCTGCAATCATACAGAGACGCGGATTGGACGGAGTTGCCGTTACTGAACATAACAACTTCGACCCGCCCAAACTCCCAAACACACTAATCCTGCCAGGGGTTGAAGTCAGCTCGAGCGATGGACACATCGTTGCGCTGGGGGTTAAAGAGAGCATTCCCGCCAAGCTTTCGGCCGATGAAACCATACAGAGAATCCATGACCAGGGCGGCGTAGCCATCGTTGCCCATCCGTATGATCCTGTTTGCGAGTGTGTGAAGATCTCGCGCCTTAAAGTGAGGCCTGACGCGGTTGAAACGATAAACGCTGACGCAATGACTTTCTACATCTCAAACTGGTTATCGCGAAGAGACGCCGTCAAACATAACCTGCCGCAAGTTGGTGGCAGCGACTCACACATACCTGAAACGGTGGGAGACGCATACACGGTAATCGACACACCATCAACAAAACTTGAGGACATACTAACGGCAATTCGAGAAGGAAGAGTAAGACCTGAGGGCAAGATAACCTCCGTCAGAAACCAGTTGCGAAAGCTGAGCTACAAATTCAAGTAAACTCATACTGTTCCATCTGATCAAGACCCAGATCGATGTTGAGACATTCCTCTCCGTCCGACTCAGGATCTAAATCATACAATTCGATAGGGAAAAACTCGCATCTTTCTGCCAGAGTTTTCAATTTGCCCCGATGCGCTGTGGTCTTTACTGTAACATGACAGCGTTTCAATGACGATCACATTGGCAAAGCTAGGCTCTGCAGAGTTAGCGATTGCATCATATTTGAGACAAGCAACCGAAAGCAAGTGCGTCTGTGCTTGAACGTCGGGGAAATTGAGGTTGAGTTCCGAGACGGATTTTGGAATCTATTCAAGAATCATGAAAAATACAAATAGTTTTGAAGGATTTTTGCCGCGAGTGTGACTAGTTTTGAACTAAACGGTTCACCCTCCGCCCACAGGTGGAATTATTGCGAACGCAGTGCCATCCGTGAGAACGGTCGACATACCGTTTAAGTCCGCTAACAGTTTGTCCCCTACTAGAAACTGAAGATTTGGCCGCAACTGGGCCGTGTGCGGATCGTAGAGGAACTCTCTGAATTTTTCTCCATACTTGGCGACTAGCAGGTCAAGAAGGTCCTTGGCGCAGCTGCCGTTTGGCATATCTAATTCTTGTTCTGGAGTACCTACCAGCTCACGGGCTATTGCGAAATATTTCACTTTGACTTTCAATTCGGATACACGCGGGTGTAAGTTGGCTGGCCGGCGTTGCTAGGTAGGGTGTTGCCGCCAGGTTAACTGCATTGTTTTAGGACGGTTGGCTTTAGCTTCATCGATTTTAGTAACGCTAGCCGCATGAGGGGCCGTTTCAACTTCGCCTGACTTCGAGTAAGCTTCTTGGCTTATCCTCTCAAAACCGGCGATCATTGCGTCAAGTTCCTCCTTGCTTACAGTCTCTGTAGGCTCAGTCATCATCGCCTCCTCAACGATTAATGGAAAGTAAACCGTTGGAGGGTGGACGCCAAAGTCCAGCAACCGCTTTCCCACCTGCAAAGCTGAAACGCCCGTCTCCTTCAACAAGCCTGAGGCGGAAAGAACGAACTCGTGCTTCCTCGGTATGTTCGCGTCTCCGAATGGTACAGAAAACCCTTTGATCCTCCGGAGCTTAGCGGCCATGTAATTCGCATTTAGAACTGCCACCTCAGAAACTTGCTCTAGTCCTTCCTTTCCGTGCAAAAGTATGTAGGCGTAGGCACGAAGTACAACGGCGGCACTTCCGTGAAATGCTCTAACCTTGCCGATGCTCTTCGGCCGATTATAATCCAGACGGTACCTAGTCCCATCGAATTCGACGGTTGGGACGGGAAGGTAGTCAGCTAGGCGGTTAGTTACGGCGATTGGTGCGGCACCCGGCCCCCCACCTCCGTGAGGCGTCGCGAAGGTTTTGTGGAGGTTGATGTGGACGACATCGAACCCCATGTCCCCCGGCTTTGCTTTGCCCATTATGGCGTTGAGATTAGCACCGTCATAGTAGAGCAACCCGCCAGCGTCATGCACGATGTCGGCTGCTTTCAGGATTTCTCGCTCGAAGATTCCGAGCGTGTTGGGGTTTGTTATCATGAAGCCTGCGGTTTTCGACCCGACCACGGCTTCCAGAGCCTCCGTATCTAGGCAACCGTTGGCATTCGACGCCACCTGCACTACTTTGTACCCTGCCATTGCTGCGCTGGCAGGGTTTGTCCCGTGAGCCGAATCAGGGACAATTATTTCATCTCGCTTCGAATCGTTCCGATCTCGATGGTATGCTCGCATGAGCATTATGCCAGTATATTCACCGTGAGCTCCTGCAGCGGGTTGCAAAGTTATCTTCTGCATGCCAACGATCTTAGCGAGAAAATCTGAGGCCTCGTATAGAACTTGCAGAATTCCCTGAGCAGTTCTCTCATCTTGGTAGGGGTGCAACTCCTGAATTTTATGTGACGCGGCGAGGACGTCGCAAATCTTGGGGTTGTATTTCATCGTGCAGCTTCCAAGCGGGTACAACCCCAAATCAACACCGAAGTTCTCTTGAGACAGACGAGTATAATGACGGATGACTTCTATCTCGGAGAGCTCTGGAAGCGGTGGAGGAGTCACACGTTTTATCGCTGAGGGAATTGAATTGAGCGATTCGAGAACTGGTTTGGCGTCAAGGAGTTGATGATAGCCAATCTTTCCGTGTTGCGAATAGCGGTTGATGGGTAACTCGTCCCATTTTGATTGCGAATATACCATTGAGTTAGACCTCCAAGATTTTACGTAATTGGTCAGCGAGCATGTCTATGTCGTGACGTGTGTGGACCTCGGTGAAGCAGTAGAGAGCCGCTTGGCCTAGCTCAGGGAAGTGCTTGGAGAGGTTTAATCCACCTTGGATCCTCTCGCGCAGTAGTGCATCGTTGATATCCGAAACCTTCTTGCCGCTCTTATCGAAATTAACTGCAAACTCCATAAAGTGAAACGCGTTGAACTGCGGTGCGACTACAGTTGATAAGTCGCGTAAACGTTTGATAGCGTAGTTTGTCCTATCCATAATAGTCGCGCTGAGCTCAGTGATGCCCCTAGGGCCGAGAAGGCATAGGTACATGGCCGCAGCCAAAGCCAAGAGGGCTTCGTTTGTACAAATGTTAGAGGTAGCCCTCTCTCTTCGAATATGTTGCTCACGAGTTTGCAAAGCCATGCAGTAAGCGTCTTGACTCCCGTCCTGAGTCGTTGTCTTTCCGATGATTCGTCCAGGCATCTGCCTTAACAGAGAGTCACCTCTGCATGCGAAGATTCCTAGAAGTGGCCCGCCGTAGTTCATGTGGCTTCCCAACGGTTGCCCTTCACCCACGACAATATCTGCGCCAAACTCCCCCGGAGGCTTCAGAGCTCCCAAGGATATTGGCTCACACCCCACGACGAAAAGTGCGCCATTATCGTGAGTCAACTTTGCCAGATCGTCACATGATTGCTCAACGAAACCTAGGAAGGATGGGTATTCGACGTATACGCCCGCAGTATGGGAGGAGAGCTTCTGCTTAAGCTCTGACTGATTTAATGCGCCGGTTTCTCTGCTCTGACCAACTTCAACGATCTTGATGCCTACTGGCTCGCAGAATGTGTTCAATGTTGCTAGGCGTTCCGGATGGATATAGTGCGGGACTATGAACTGGTCTCGATGACTTACACGCACTGCCATTCGCGCCGCCTCACCTAAGGCTGTCGACCAGTCGTAAAGGGAGCTGTTTGAGTAATCCATAGCAGTGAGTTCGCAGATCAAACTTTGATATTCGAACATGGATTGAAGCATACCCTGAGAGATCTCCGGCTGATAGGGAGTGTAAGAGGTCAAGAATTCCCCGCGACCGATGACCGCGTCAATTGCGGCTGGAACATGATGCGGCCACACTCCAGCTCCTAGGAAAGATACGATATCATGAGTTGAGAGATTCTTTCCGAGCACCTCCTCTACTCGTCTCTTAGTTTCTATTTCAGATAGTTTAGATGGAATCGTCAGAGAGGCTTTCGCCTTGATGGAAGATGGAATGTCGTTGAACAGTTCACCAATAGATGCAGCTCCAATCTCCTGCAAAATCTTATCCAGAATGGCCGGATCACTATTGGGAATGTATGGATGAGCAGTCAAACCACAAACACCGCTCGGCCTTAGAATAGGTGCATATTATTCGCTTATGGCTGCTTTTCGAAAGAAGCTATTCGACAAGAACAAACGCAATTAAACAACTAGAAATTACTGTAAATGCCGGTTAGAATTTCGTTGACCCCAAGAAAAATGACGAGGACACAAAAACGAAACAAAGCTTCGTTAGGACGCGGGGCACATGTTGAATCCAGTGCGCGACTGGTTGGAGAGGTGCACGTTGGTGAGGAAGCTTATGTTGATTCAAACGCGGTTCTGTATGGTCCACTCAAAGTTGGCAGACGCACTTACATCGGTCCGAATTGTGTGATCGGTTTTCCCGCGTCAAGCGAGCTTGGACAATTGATACAATCTCACAGGACTGAAGAGAAGAAGCTGACACTGATTGGAGAACGCTGCATCGTGCGATGCGGCACAACCATCTATTCGAATGTGACGGTTGCCGATGACGTTGCTTTCGGTCACAATGCCATGGTTAGGGAAAACGTCTCCATTGGAAAAGGGACGAAGTTGGGCACGAATGTTGTTGTGGATGGCAGCACCACAATTGGGAATCATGCATCTATTCAGACTGGTGTATACATCTGCACATTCTCAACCGTTGAAGACTGTGTGTTCTTGGGCCCTTGCTGCGTTTTCACGAACGATAAATTCGTAATGCAGAAACAATTCAAACTTATCGGCCCAACTGTTAAAAAAGGCGCAAGTATTGGTGCAAACGCCTTGCTCTTTCCGGGAGTTATGATAGGGGAAGGCGCGGTGGTTGGGGCACAAGCAGTGGTTAACAGTGAGGTCGCATCACGGACGGTTGTTGTTGGTGTTCCCGCTAAGAAAATAGGAGACGTACCTAGTGACTGGAGTTCGTCGCTTTTGGAGAATCTACACGTAGTCAGACAGAACGAATAAATATATTGAACTTTGCATTGACGGCACACCACAATTGGAATAACCCGATGAAAGCGAGGCAAAGCTGAGGTTGAAGTCGAAGTTCATAGTGATGACTCTAGTTTTGGCCCTCGCAGTCATCATGACTGTACCTGTTCACGCGGCCAGTTCACAGTCGCAACTGATCATTCACATACAGCGGACAGCGTCTCTAGGAAGCTGGGGTGCGGCCCACTTGACCGACAATTTCACAGTCTATAACCCCGGCCCATCCTCGGCCTCGTTTTTGGACGTTGGATTTCTCCGAGTTTTCCAACCTGATGTCTACTACGTTCAGGCCAAAGATCAAAATGGGAAGATATTGACCCTTGATGGCAACGTAAACCAAACATCAGGATTCTATTTCATACGCGTTCATTTCGCTAAGACGTTAACGTCGAATCAGACGTATCAATTTACGGTTGCATACGTCATTGGACACATAATCACACCAGTTAGCAACGGTTTGGAGTATAATTTCTCGGCGGCTCCAGTTCTTACACAGGACGCAGTCGAGGCGAACGTAACCCTTCTTGGAGTTGTCGGCTCTAGTTTCGCCGTTAACCCGAACTCCACCACCTACAAGCAAACTACAATCAACGGGTTCCCTGCGTTAACCCGACAATACAAGCCTTGGACCGCGTACTCCGCAGAAACTTTCGTTGGACCGTACTTGACGGTGAGCCAGTATATTGTCGACGTCCCATTCGCGGAGCGGGACATTATAGTTCACAGATCGGGAACCCTCAGCATCAAAGACTCATACTCCTTACACAACCTCGCTGCCCCAATCACTAGCATTACCATTACACTGCCTGATGGGGCTACGAATGTGATGGCTTATGACGTTGTGGGAGCAATGTGGGCTGCCCCACAATACCCATCTGCTCCATACCAGATCACCGTCGCTCCCAGATATGCTGCCGGAATCAAGGGCTCAGAGTACTTCAACTTCAGCCTCACATACGACCTCCCACAATCAGAATACATCAAACAACTCGACTGGTGGGGAAACTACAACCTTACAACCACCATGGCCAACAACAAAGATGACTTCATATTCGATAATGTCATAGTAAAAATCCAAACGCCTACCGGACTGGAAATCAACAACGTGATTCTACCGCCCCAACCTGTAATCAACACCCCAGCACAATACGACCCAGTCAAGAAACAAATTGTACTAGATGGGGTCACAAACTCAAACAACGTAACATTAGCGATGACATTCACCTACCTACCATTCTGGTCAGGTTTGGAATACTTGCCATGGCTAGTTGGCCTCGAAGTAGTCATAGCGGCCGCCATAATAGTGAACAAGTACCGCAAAGGACCAGAAATGGCAGTTCCCATACCCGTCGAGAAGCTCCGGGAATTCGTTGGCTTGTACGATGAACGCATCTCGTTGACAAGAGAACTTGTCGTAATGGAGGAAGACGTTGCCAGAGGTAGTCTAGTAAAGCATGAATTCCGAAGAAGGAGGAAGGTCATGGACGTAAGGTTAGATGATATCAACCGTTCACTTATGCAAGTAAAAGCCGAGATTCGAGTCATGAGCCAACACTACGATGAATTGATTCGACGTATTGACAGGGCGGAAGCGGAGATCGAGTCATCACGCGCCAGCCTCAACCAGGTGCGAGGACAATACCGAGCTGGAAAGTACACGCGGGAAACTTACGATTCCATGACGAACGACCTCTCTAAGCGAATAGATAGGGCTGAATCAACCGTTGAAACAATCCTGATCACGCTCAGGGAAGACGCGCGTTAAGACGGTAACGACTCGATAACCTAGCTACACATTCTTAGCACACCTGCGTTCAAGGGTATCCCGTCCCGTGTGCCCGATGACCACTCAAGTCCAAGCGGAAAAGCTTCGTGATTGGATGCGCGAGTCGCTATCCTCAACGCTTACACAAGCTGAGCGTGAAAGAGAAAAACTGGTCACGGAGATCGGGCGGGGGATCGATTCGCTACGAGAATTCTGCACTCAACTGGCACGTAAAGCAGAAAAAGACATGGAATCCAAACGAGAAAATAAAGCGCAGTATAGAGCCGCCAAAGCTGTAGCTAGACTAACCGCAATCATTCCCAACATGTGCAAGGATTTCACCATCCCAACAACGAAGGAATCTAGCAGCCTAAGAGGATTGCAACGAGACACGTCAAAACTCGCTTCGGAATCCGCGCGAACAAGAGAGGAGTGGCTGCGACAGATACGACCATACTACATCCTGGACATGATGACGTTGGGAGGAAACATCGACAAACTCAGGAGGCTAAGCGACGAACTACACAACTTCCTCATGGGTCGCGGTGCACTCATCCGCTCCCTCGAGGAATTGGATGAGAAACTTTCCTCGCTAAAGAAGTCTCAAACCTTCAAACAATCAGCCTCAAGCCAGAGGCATTCTATCGAGGAGAAGATTGCAGAGACCAACCGTATCGGAGAATCGCTGAAATCCCAATTTGACGGAATCCGCCAAAACCCAAGAATAATGGAATTTCTGGAGGAGGATTCACAGCTTAGACAATTGAGAGCTGAACTCATACGAACAGGTTTCAGCCGACTTGGCCGCCCTCTGAAAAAACTCCTGTCAATATCCGAACGCGGCGACTACCCACTCCCACCTGAGATAAGGGAAAGCGCAAAGGAGTACGCCAGGAAACCTTTTGCAACATTTCTTACTGAAGATGACGGATACCCTCGATTGAAAGCAGTCATGTCAGCAATGTCTCGTGCCGTTTCCACCGGAAAGATGGCCCTCAAAGGCCGGGAAGCAAAGAAGGTTATTGAGAGAACTGAACAAGTAGTTTCAGGCAATTCCCTTGAGAAATTGCACGCGGAGGCTAAGGAGCGGAAGAAATCATACGACAAATTCCTTGCCGACCCTGAAACGGCTGGACTCGTGCGGCAACTCAAGAGCCTTCGCAAAAAAGGAAAAGAAAATCACGCATTGCGGGAAGAATACAAATCAGAGTTACAGAGGGCTATAGGCAACGAGAAGCGTTCCGAAGACCAGATTATAACAATCCTTCATGACATCGAAGTATTCTCCCAGAAGGTATCCGGTGAGCAAATCAAGCTCCTACTCTCCAGTTAGTCAGATTAGGACACGAATTCTCTGCTTCGAAACTAGGGCGCGAAGTAGGCTGCGGCCGAGATCAGATTTCTTCGATACATGGATTTGGCTCTTCTTTCCGATCGTAGCGGAAAATAGATATTGGTCGCCAACGTACACGTTCGCTACTGTACCTGTTAGTTCTTCGTCGAATACTAGGTCGATCCGGTTCCCAACCTCTCTTATTTCGTACCGAGTTTCCTTTCCCGAGGAGCTGGGCGTTAGTGGCTCTACGTCGATTTTGATGCCCAGTTTCTCTTCAAGTTTCGTCACGGTCACTCCTTTTTTCCCAATCAATATCGGGACGATCTCGTTGTCGACGCGTACCAACACGCGGTTATCGGACACCATAGCCACCTCGGCGTTTGAATCAAACTTCCTCATCTCTTGCAGTATCCTTTCCTCAGCAAGCTTACGGGCTCCACTCGTTGCAGGTTTCGCGTCCGATACAGGAACGATGACATTCTCTTCTCCGAACGTGTAAATCTCGTACTGCAACTTACCCGATTCAAAATCATTTACCTCAACAATCGGCCTAGCGAGATCTGCCTCCGTCATCCCCGTTGGCACCTTGACAGTTAGCTTCATCGTGAAGAGATTTCTCACCTCTCCGTATTGTATGAAGATGATTGTGTCGATTATGTGGGGAATCATGCCGAGTTCCACGCGACCGATGAACCGTTGTATCGCGTCTATCGCTTCGCTTGCGTGCACAACTCCAATCATGCCCACTCCGGCAAGGCGCATGTCTGCGAAAATCATGAAATCCTTGCCTCTCCTAACCTCATCGAAGACGGTGTAGTCCGGCCTAACAAGGAGCAAGATCTCAGCGGTCTTCTCGAAATCTCCCTCCAATGGAGCATACTGTGTAATCTCAGGACCAACCTGCAGGTCCCGTGGCGATTCAAGGGTCTTGACGATTTTGTTCTGTTTCAAGTAGAACTCGGCGAGCGATGAAGCGAAAGTTGTCTTGCCAGACCCTGGAGGGCCTGCGATTAGTATGCCTTCTGCGTGACTCGCTAGTCTATCCATAAGTTTACTGGAAATCTGATAATCCTGCAGAGTTAAGCTAACAACGGGGCGAACGATTGTAACCTCTAGGCCGTCGGATAAGGGTGGACGGGTTATGGCTACGCGGTTGCGGCCGAGTTGAATTACCATTGCCCCACCCCGATTGATTTCCACGAATCCTTCGTCGCTCACTCTCGCGGCCTCGGTTACCTCTCGAATTACCTGCTCAACTTCTTCGAGGGTTGTCGGAGTCTCGGAGAGGGTCACAAGTTCGAACTTACCTGGTTTCCCGCGTTTGGCGAGAGGGCGAGTGCCCTCCTTGAGGTGGATGCTTGAAGTCTCGGGGGTGAAGAATTTCTCAAACACTAAGTCAGTCACCTTGACTTGGCCGGGGACGTGTTTGACTTTGACGCCTGCGGCCTCTGCTGCAAGAGCCTGTACATAATCAGCTGTTAGCAGCATTCCGTTCTCAGACTTTGCTACATCTGTAATTAACGCGTCAAGTCGGCCGCTTCTTGCGAGCATGATATCGTTGTAGCCGGGGCGTTCACCGAGGAAGGTGAGTTTGATTCCCTTACTCTCGCACATAACACGAAGTTTCTTAATCTCGCCCAACCCGATGAAACCTGTTTCCCGGCCCTTGGATGCTTGAGCCTGAAGCTCGTCAAGGACCGCACTCGGGATGACGATCTCAATATCGGTCAACCCCTCTTTCTCGATAATTGATGGAACATTACCGTCAATAATTATTGATGTATCAGGAACTAACTTCTGAGTCAACTTTCAATCCTTACTCGGCTGAGAGTAGAGAGCTGCCGAATAAAACAGTGCCGAACACTGAACTAACGTCCGAACAACTCATATGAACGAACGCTCTGAACCCCAAAGAAGGATCACTTTGGAACTCCAAGTTTCGACTAAACGCATCTACGAAGGCCACATCGTGAAATTAAGAGTTGACGAAGTCAAACTAGAAAATGGTAAGATTGCGAAACGTGAAATTGTAGAACATAACGGCGCAACAGCAATAGTTCCCATACTAGACGATGGCAGAGTTGTATTAGTGCGCCAATACAGGTATGCAGCAGGAACCGAACTGCTGGAAATCCCCGCTGGAACATTGGAGCCAGATGAGACACCCGAAAATTGTGCGAAGCGAGAGTTGGAAGAAGAGACAGGCTTCAGATGCAAGGAAATGCGGAAATTGATAGAGATTTTTCTTGCGCCAGGTTACAGCACCGAGAAAATCCACATCTACCTAGCCAAAGGACTGATTGAAACAAAGATGAGATTGGAGGAAGATGAGAAAATTAACGTAGAGAAAATCTCCCTCACAACTGCACTGGAAATGGTAAATTCAGGGAGAATTCAGGATGCGAAAACGATCTCTGGGCTCTGCTCAGCGACACG
>DATIYC010000035.1:0-14185 GCA_035517955.1 Candidatus Acidiferrales bacterium
GCCCACGAGGCCGCGAGAGCTCCCCACTCAACAATCCCGATGCCTAATGATTCGGCGTACAGTGGCATGACAGGGCCGTTAATTGAGATCGTTGAAATTGTGCTCCAAGCAAGCAAGGCGAGGTAGACTGGTATGAGAACACGATAGCGACGATTCAACAGACCAAGCGACCTAGAGACGAACGACAGGCAATCGTTTTGGTTGCGATTCGTTCTGATCTTTTTATTATTCGGTTCAGTTCTCTCAAATGAAACAATTCGAACACGTCATCCCAAGATTCTGATAGTCCCAGAAATTCTTTGATTGCGGCACGCGTACGAATTTCCACAAAAGCCTCACCCGACCACGATTCGCAGAACCTACTTGATTCATAGATCGCATTCTTCCCTGGCGTATCTCTTCGTTGAGTTTAGATGCCTTGGCAACATTTCCCCAGGAGAGACAGTTAACGCAGCTCCTCCGCTACAATCGATGCTCTACACCAGGGCTTTTTATCACAAATTAGAACCATTTTGCGCGCCCGTTCCAAACCTAGGAAGTCTACTTGTAGGTACCAAAAGGCCGCCCTGACGTTCATTCAAATACTCAAAGGGCTTCTACCAGCCAGTCTACTTGTTGAAAGGAGTTTTGGTGAGCTGATTTCGGCGAAACAAAAAGATGTTCTAGACGAACACTTAGTCAAGACACCCATAGATTCCTCTAGAGCCGAAGTTGGCTGAGCAATAGCTTCTATCTTCGCAAATGAAGTTGTCATCGGACTTCTCCATTCCGACTCCTTCCTCTAGGATCGTGCCTGTAGAGAAGTAAATACGATCACATTGAGGGCTGCCCCGTTTCTAGCCAGTCGACCAACGAACTTATCTAACGTCTTGTAAGCATCAAGCTCGCTAGACTTGAGCTTGGCGATGAGAAGGCAGTTGAATGAAGATCACACCAGCGAGCGAATGAACGCAAACCAGAAAACTGGCGAACAGCTATTGCGGCCGTAGTCTAGCCTGGTCTAAGACATAGCCTACGAAGCGTCCACTGGCCTTCCAAGCCAACGACCCGGGTCCGAATCCCGGCGGCCGCACCAACCACGTTTTTGTTTTTTGCGTGCCAGTAGTGACCGCCGCCCTAATGATGCGTGCTTCGCTCGCACAACCATACTTGCAGATCAGACAACAAGAGCGACTGTCATAGGAACCCTTAGTGCAGTTACGACGTTAATCAGCGGTATTACAAGCTGGAAATTCTCTCGCTCAAGCGTAAATTCCCCTTTCGATTATTTTAGGTAGGTGGTACTTCTAGAGGGGAATCTGTGTCAGAACAAAGATTAGAAAATCGAGAAGACGAATAGGCGGTTGAGAGGGATTAGTTCAGTTGGGAAATGCGCCTTATTGCAGAGGAAGCTGCCACGAAATATCTGACGTGGGTCCGTTTCGGTTTGTCTCGATGTGGAGATTCGCGTTAGGTGTTTTTCAATATCCGTTGGTAGAGGTATCCTGAGATCATGCGCGGGCGCGCGAAAACCACAGAGCGCAGCAGTACCCGATTTGCTGCGACTTTCTCCTCGAAGTAATATCTTCCTAATTCAAACTGCACGTGATTATTGTCATTACAGTCGTCTCTCAAACAACGGCCTCCGATCACCGGCAAACGCATGCAGCTGTGCTTTCGATTCATACACGTGTAGAGGTACGTGTCCTCGCCCACTAAAACCATGCCGCCAATCGCGCTTTCAGAGTGCGGATCCTCAATCTCCTTGATACCATCATCTTCGGAATCCAACCAGTAAGGCCTCCAAAGCGCATACAACCCTGTAAGCCCTGGCGGACAGAGATGATTCGCGATAGTGTGCGCCATAATTCTCCATGGGCCTAAGAGTCCCCGAAACGAGTGAAGAGTTAGACAAGAAATCATCCCGACGTTATCCGCCCCCACAAGAGACAGCGCTCTCCCAACATTTTTGTTTATTACGATATCCGCGTCTACAGTCAAGATGCGATCGTTCTTTGCTTTTCTAAATCCCTCGCGTCTCACCCATGCCTGGTGGCAACGGTATTCGAGGTTTCTCGGGACCGTTATGATCCTTGTCGATTCCTCCCAACCTTCTCGCCGAATTAGTCGTCTTGCTTCCTCAAGCGTAGCAGCATGTGGCGGTTCGTCGAAGCAAAGCAAAACCTCATCCGGACAAATTCGGTAGCATGCACGAAGTGTATCTCGCAAAAGGGCATACTCTGACCTCACAGGCATTACAACGCTGAATGATTGACGCTTCACTCGTGATTCTCCATCGAGCATTGTGTTTGGGATCTTCCTCGTCATGCTAGCGATTCGAGTTACGCTTTTCGTTATCTGGTACAGGTTCTACTAGAGCATCATCCAAGTCAGAAGCTTTACGAAAAACTTGCACACGCGGGTGGTCAAGATTCACGTCACCGTTTTCCAATATTAGGGTAGGACCGTTAGTGTCTTTTCTGTGACCTCAGCAGCGTTTGCTCTATTGATTGTCTGAACTCAGCTTCTTAGAGCGGGGAGGCGCTAGGAGTTTGATGAGTAGGTTCAGCTACCGATCTTTTGCTCTCTTAAAGGGGGTGCAGTTCGCCAGCGTTGCAAGTTAAGGAAATGTCTGTAACAACATCCCGCACAAATACAGAACTTTTCCACAGAACAAGCCCAGTTGGGAAAGTGGCCGCCTTCCGCGTTCCATTCAATGTGATAAATTTGCGCGCACCAAACAATTCACGCTTACTTTCAGAAGCGATAGATGAAGGATTAGGAATCCTAGGGGAGCGTCCAATGCAAGCTATCTACAACGAACTAGAGGTAGGATTCAACATACCTAAATCCGAAATACCAATGCGATTTTCGGAGTTTTCTACAATACTGAATGACACTTTGGGCCCGACCGGGAGTAGTATTCTCGACTTCATCGTGGACAGATTCTATGAAAGGCTGGGTGACGAATCGAAGCAGAATATCGACCTAGGGGAAAATGATTCCGTAGCCGTATCACTGCGGACAGAAGAAAGAATCAACATTCGACCAGCGGAACGGCCCTAAAGTCACATTTGCACACAAAACAGCGGTGCCAGAAGTTGTCTGAAGCATTTCGAATTCTAGTTGTCGACGATGACGAGAGCATAAGGAATGTCACGGCGATTGTACTGACGCGGGAGGGCTACCAAGTGAATACTGCCCAGGATGGTCAGGAAGCGATCGCTAAATCCAATGCTGAGTTCTACAACCTGGCGCTAATTGACATCCGACTCCCTGACATGGAGGGCACGAAGCTTCTATCTCTAATGCCTGCCACAACACCCAGAATGATGAAGGTCATTGTCACAGGGTTTCCAGCGATTGAAAACGCCGTAGAAGCCATCCATAACGGGGTCGACGCGTATTTAACAAAGCCTGTCAGCACAGAGAAACTTCTAGCGACGGTAAAGGAACTTCTTGAGAAACAGCAGAACGAGAATCAGAATGTCCAGAACAAATTGTACGATTACGTGGTCACTAGACTCAAAGAAGTTCGAGCAAATCATCCTGTGCATGCAATACCGCAATCAGCTCAGACGCCCTGAAAGTTCCCCAAACGATCGGTTTTATCAACCAGCAGTTTCATCGACTGCGCGCCGCTCTTATTCCATCACGCGAAATCGCGGGAACAGTCGGTGATAAATCTCTCCTTCACGTCAACCTACTCACGCAACCCGGTGGAGTTGCTCATTAATTGGTAGAGGAAAAAATCCGAATAGCCCAACCTTACAATGATCCACAAATCGAATCACTTGTCCAGTCGGTTCTTCGTTCTGGAAGGCTCGTTCAAGGTGAGCTAGTAAGGAAGTTTGAGAGCGAGATTGAACGATATATTGGATCCAAGCATACCGTTGCAGTGAATTCGGGTACTGCCGCCATTCACACCGCCATCGCAGCCGTTTGCGACAAGACGGTTAAAAATACGCCTGAGGTGATAACAACTCCACTAAGCTTCTCAGCAACAGCGAACGCAATACTCCACGCAGGCTGTCGACCAGTTTTCGTGGACATTGACGAGGAAACCTTCAACATTAATGATGAATTGATCGAGGAGAGAATTCGTGATAATACGATTGCTATAGAGCCCGTTGACGTTTTTGGTTTACCAGCTAATCTTCAGAGGATAGTTTCAATCGCCAAGTCACATTCCATTCCCGTAATCGAAGATGCAGCTGAAGCCATTGGTGCTTCAAATCAGAGAGAAAAGGTGGGCGCGATTTCACATCTCACCTGTTTCAGCACGTACGCTACTAAGAACCTGCAGTCCGGAGAAGGAGGTTTCATCACAACTAATGACGACTCATTGGACGCGTTTATGCGAGCTTTTCGCAACCAAGGCCAAGTGTCCAAATACAACCAAACTATTTTGGGCTACAATTACCGAATGCTAGAGATTTCCGCTGCCATAGCACTCAGCCAAACCACAAAGATCGATGAGTTCAAGGCCAGAAGAAACGAGCATGCCGCACGGTTGGTCGAGGGACTGAGCGACATTGATTGCTTGAGGTTTCAGAAGGTCAAGGACCCTACAGAACATGCATGGTACATGTTTGCCCTAATCTTGGACGAGAAAAGAACCAGGATAAGTAGAGATGAATTAGTCACGAAATTGAATGAACGAGGAGTAGAAGCAGATGTAGCCTGGCCAAGGCCAATACACTTACAACCCTATTACAAAACTCGGTACAATTTCAAAGACGGAGAATTTCCAATCGCCGAGAAAATCTGCAAATCGATCTTCCAACTACCAATTCAACCGAATCTATCAAACACACAAATAGAGAAGGTCATAACGACTGTACGATCCCTGATCAAATAGGCGATGGTACTACGTTTTTTGAACACGCCTAAGAGTCCTCACTTCAAGTCCACAGTTCGAGATTAGTTAAGCGTCTGGCCGCGATTTGTGCCCTACAACTCTTAGGAGATATAGTGCAACGTATGCACAAACTTCGAACATTCTACATCGACACGTAAATTCCCTCCAAATTATGAGGCTAGATTATTCGCAAGGCCGATTCGAGCCGGGTACATTCAAGTACCCCTAATGTGAGTCGGTTTTTGGTGCAATGAAAACGATCAGCGACTATCTGCTAGGCTTAATCGGATTGTTTGTGTCAGGCATTATCGCTGGCTCGATCAACGCAGTTGGCGGAGGCGGTACCCTTGTGTCATTCCCATCGCTCGTTGCAATAGGTGAATCTGAAATCGTGGCCAACGCAACGAACACGGCAGCCCTATGGCCCGGCTCTTTCAGCAGCGCGATCGGTTACCGTAAAGATACTGCAGTTGACCGCAGTCTTTTGATCAGTCTGCTCATCCCAAGTTTCATAGGAGGAGCACTTGGAGCGATTGTTCTGACTATTACTCCAGCCGATCTGTTCAAGATCATTGTACCATTTCTGGTATTGTTCGCTACACTGATTCTGGCCGTACGCAATGCTCTTACGCGAAGGATTGGGGGAAGGTTGGCTGCGACAAAAGAACACATGACCCTGGCGGGGCGAATTTGGGGCTTCTTCTTCCAACTATTCGTGGCCATTTACGGGGGCTACTTTGGGGCAGGAATGGGGATTTTGATGCTGGGTTCGCTTAGCATAATGGGGATGCGGGATATTCACCAGATGAACGCGCTCAAGACACCATTACAGGCGGTAATCAACATGACAGCATTCGTCTTCTTCGCTATCAAGGGCTTGGTATCGTGGTCCTCAGCCCTTATCCTTTGCATCGGCGCCATAGCAGGTGGATACGGTGGGGCACGGTTAGCGAAACGCGTGCCTCCCAAGGTTTTGAATCTCGCCATTGTTATCCTTGGATTCGTTGTCTCTGCATGGTTGTTCTACAAAGCTTTCACCTGAATTGTCCTGAGTGGTTATTTTCTCCTTATGTCGTAGTGTCGATGCGTAATCTTTAATCGTCCTCACGGGGACGAACGAAGTGAACGCGATTTGACACGCTATCTTGGATTTACTGCATGAGATCCCTTCTCGAAGTTTGCCATCAAGGAGACTGGTTTAGTAAACACACAAGAAGTGGATAGTAAGTAGAGCTTACCCAACCAAGAGCGGAAAGCCAGTCAGATCTCACATGATCAGAAAAACACAGTTAAGCCGGAATTCCAATTTGACTAGTCTGGACGCGCTACAGAAGGAAATCACTGAACAAATCACTAAACAGGTAATCACCGTCGTCATTCCCACCTTGAATGAAGTTCAAGCAATTGGAAGGGTAATCGATGAGCTTCATGAATTTGGATACGAGAATATTCTGGTAGTTGATGGTTATTCGACTGACGGCACTGCCACCGTCGCTGCCCAGAAAGGTGTGCGCGTGATCGATCAGGCCGGGAAGGGGAAGTCGGGGGCTTTGGCCACTGCAATTCAATATGTCAAGACTCGTTACATGTTGGTGATGGATGGAGACTGCACCTACGATCCGGCGTACGTAGATAAACTCGTGGCGCATGCCGTTGTCTATGATGAGGTTATCGGCGCAAGAACTTTCGGAAGAGAGAACATACCGAGACTGAACCGGTTAGGCAACCGTCTAATCAGCTGGTTCTTCCAACTCATGTTTTCCGTACGACTATCCGACGTCTGTTCAGGCTTCTACCTGATCCTCACCGACGCCGCAAAGAAGTTGGAGTTCATTACGGGAGGATTCGATGTAGAAGTTGAAATCGCAGCTCAATTCGCGGTTGATGGAAAAGTTTCGGAAGTACCCGTGAACTATAGGCCAAGGGTGGGAAGACAGAAGCTGTCATCACTCAGGCATGGGGTCACAATATCGACGAGCATTCTGAGACTGGCTAAGTCTCACAACCCCGTATTCCTCTATAGCGCATGCGTCGCGCTCACCATGATTCCGGCGCTCGGGATAATCGAATGGGTCTTCTACAATGGAATTTACTATGGGCATTGGAGTATGGCGTATACGATCATAGGATTAGTGCTGTTGATGCTTTCATTACAATCACTCGCAATCTCGACGCTGTCGCTCCTCATCAAACGCTCCGAACAACGGGCAGATCGCGCAATGAAGCAGATCACTCAAGCCTTAGCCCAACGAGAACTCGAATGAATAACCTGAGCTGAGAACACACCTTTATTCCGCATTCAGCTTAATCGTAGAAGACACTAGAAAATCAGTGAATTTTCTTCAGTGTACAACTGGGAGAGCGGATGAACTCTCGTATGTTGTCAATGCTCGAGTGCGCTCGTTTCAAGTTCGAAATGTAGCGAGCGGCAACGGCGTTAGCAAATAACAAACTCTCCTCCTCAGCCAAGTTCAAGCTATTGGCAACTAAGAGTCCAGCGTTCCATGAATCACCCGCACCTGTCCCTCTGAGTTGTCGGACGCGGAAAGCGGGAACCCGACTCACTCCTTTCGTTGAGGTTGAGACAGAATAGTCGGATGTGTGAACATAGACCGTTGCACCGGAGTTTTCGCTGATAATCCTACTGGCAGCGATCACGTCTTTTCGTTCTTTTCGTTTCGGCTGATAAACTCCTGCAACAATTAGCGCCTCATTCTCATTAAGCCCTAAGATGTCTACTAGGCCTTTATTCAACACTTTACGGACGAACTCAGGCAAATCACCTAGACGTGGTCTTACGTCAGCTGTGTCAACGAAGGTTAGCGCTTGGGAATGTGTGTGGCAGTAAGCGAAAACCTTCTCGGCCAACTCCGTTCCTTTTCGATTGTAGAGCCAGTTGAACACACCGACAAATTCAGCCGCGTCGATTGACCTAAGGTCCTGTGGAGTGAGGTCTTCGAAACTGAAGGGGGTGACACGGGAGATGTCACCGAGCATTATGTTCGCTACGCCCTTCCTACGTTGAAGTTCGAGGATAGTAGTCATCATAGGGGACCATTCAGTCAACTTGACACCGGATAGGTCAACTTTCGATGATCCACAAGCTTGACGGAAAAGCGATAGCCCTAACGGGTCAGTCTTCATGATCGGTCTAACAGTTACACCTAAGTTAGCCAGTGCTAGCGTGCAGATTGCGGCATTTCCCCCTACCTCAAGACTTTGATGGACGTCGGAAATTTCGCCACCCCCCCTCGACTCTAACGACAACATCCGCCTCACCAACGCTCTCGTGTCAAAATCACAACTAAGCGAGTGATCCAGAAAGTAGTCGGGCATCGTAACTATCCTGGAGCGAACTTTGCCGTAATTCAGCTTCTCAAGTAACGATCTTCGAACGATCTCATAATGGGCGCCCGAGGTCATGCGAAGTCTATGGAGTCTAAGCCGGTCAGTTATATAGAAGCAGTCGCGAGGACCCTGAGTGAGAATTCAGAGTCGTGTCCCCATGAAGAGCGAACACTTGTTACTTCACGAAATCCGCGAGCAACCAGCTGCAATTCGCGACACGTTAACGGTCGAAAGACCTCACATTCTCAAGACCGCGAATGTTCTCTGTAGGAAACATCTGCATTTTATCGGTATGGGTTCCTCATACCTCGCCTCGCTTTATGCGAAATATTTACTGGAAGAGATGGCGCAAAGACGTGTGGAGAATCATCTCGCATCAGAATTCATCCATTACCCTCCCTCATCATTTGAATGCGGAGATGCATTCGTGGCAACTTCGCAGTCTGGAGAGAGCGTTGAAACAGTAAAGGCGGTTGAATTAGTGAGGAAGCGAAATGTACCTCTTCTGGGCATAACAAATGATTCTACAAGTAAGCTGGCTAGATTAAGCGACCACGTTCTGCTGACACATGCTGGCATAGAACGTTGCAGCTCCACGAAAACGTTCACATCAACTCTAGCACTGTTCCATGAATTTGCAGCCGCATCCGCAGTTCACGCGGGAAAAATCAACGAACGCAAATGCAACCTTCTAAGCAATCATCTGATGCGAACTGCTGCGAGATTGGAGGATAACCTCGACGCCTGGGAGCGAGAGGCACATCGATGGGCGAACAAGCTGGCGAGTTCTCGATCGGTGATGGTTGTTGGGCGCGGGTCGAATTTAATAGCTGCGCTCCAAGGAACGTTGCTGCTGAAAGAGATCGCAAAGATACCGGCTGAGGGAATGTCGGGCGGAGAATTCTCGCATGGCCCAATTGAGTCACTCTCTCGGCACATAGCGGTTGTAGTGCTTGGCGGAGGTCGGACTGCGAATCTCCAGATTAATCTGGCAAAGCGTGCTAGAGCGATTGGTGCTCGTGTACTTTTGCTTGCGCCAAGTAAGTTTCCGGGGGTCGATTCAATAAGTTTGGGTGAAACCGATGAGGCCCTCACAGTTTTTCCCTGCATTGTTCTACTCAACCTTCTTGCCTACTTCGCCGCAACCAAAAACGGAATCGACCCTGACAAATTCAACATCATCTCGAAGATTACACGAAGAGAGTAGCCGGGAATAGGGAGAACCAATGCCTCAACACGATCTCACTGTCTTCGGAGAAATCGCGATAGACGTCATCTTGGCAGGGGTCGACCAAGTTCCAAAACGCTGGTCAGTCCTCGGGAAGGTGAAAGCCGCACGCATCATAACCGCTGGAACGGCTGGATACGTCGCTCAATGCTTCGCGAAACTTGGAGGACATGTCGCCGTCGCAGGTAAGATCGGGAGTGATGGCATAGGAAAGTTATTGCTCCAAGACTTTAGACGCATAGGCATCTCAACGAAAGACGTGCAAGTCCAAACCGGAGCCAGCACTGAGATATCAACCGTGATCGTATATCTCAACGGCAACAAGTCCTCCATGGTTACGAAAATTCTACCGCTCGAACTAAATGAGTTCAATATTCACAATCTCACACTAGGAAGAGCGCTTCATTTCGCGGGTTACCTATTCTATCCGAACCTCTGGCGAAAGCAAGCGTCAGCATTGTTCAAGGCGGCAAAGAGAGAGGAAGAACTGGTTTCCGTGGACCCCCAGATGAGTGCGACAGGACAATGGAGTACTCCGTTTAGGGAGATCTTGAAACACCTCGATTTACTGCTTCTGGACGAAGAGGAAGCGAGAAGAGTCTCCCGACAACACATCGTGCCTCAGGCAGTTAAACGGCTCATCAAGGACGGCGTCGGAATCGTTGCCGTGAAAACCGGGGCAAAGGGATGCGTTGTTGGACATGGGGATGAGATATTGACGGTGAGGGGTTACAAGACAAAACCAGTTTCAACAATCGGTGCTGGTGACGCATTTGACGCCGCCTTCATCTTCGGACTTCTACAGAAATGGAATCTGAAGAAAACCGCACAGTTCGCGAATGTCGTCGGCGCAATCAGTACAACGGAGTACGGTTGCATGAACGCAATTGCGTCCGCGAATTCGATGAAGAGAATCTCTGAGGAATACTATCACAACAGCTAATCCGAGAAGTGTTAATACGAGCATAGTTTCTGTAGCAAATGCTGCGTGCATCCATGTCCATAGATATTCACGTCCACCCTTTGATGGTGAAGGAGCTTACTGACAAACGTCCAAGCCTGCACGAAGATGCGAAGGAACTTTTCGATCTTCGCACCAATCCGCAACCACTCTCAACCCTTCTAGATGAGATGAAGGTGTGCCACATTGAACGTTCAGTTCTACTTCCGATCGACTGCCAGAAAATTCATGACTCAAAAATGCCTTCAAACGATGAAGTTGCAGCGCTCGTGAAACAGCGTGAAAAACAACTAATCGGCTTCGCGAGCGTCGACCCCGATTCGAGAACTAGCGCGCTCGCGGAGATGAGACGAACAAAGGACGAATTAGGCTTACGTGGCCTGAAATTGAACCCGGCAATGCAGGCTTTTGACCCGGCAAGCTCAACAGCATTGGACGTGTACAAGGAGGCGGAGCGATTGGAGATGCCGATTCTAGTTCATACGGGCATAACCTTCTCAAACAGATTCAGCATCCGAAACAATCAACCACTAATCTACGACGACATAGCCAGAAAACATCCGAAACTGAAGATTTGCCTCGCCCACATGGGTTGGCCCTGGTTGTGGGACGCGGTCATGGTAGCGATTAGAAACCCTAACGTCTTCCTAGACACTGCAGGATGCTACGCCGGGACCCCCGTTGAGCACCTCAGGCAGATAACGTCCACTCTCTCTTCTCGTATCATCGAGAACGTTCTCGGAGAGCGATTGATGTTTGGCTCCGACTTTCCGCGGATTGAGATGAACAAGATGTACGAAGCGGTTTGCGCTCTTCCTATTCGCCCGGATGCATTAACGGCGATCTTAGGCGGAAACGCACTCACATTCTTAGGGGAAGAGTGAAGGCGACAGCGGATGACGGTTGTTATCGAGAGATTGTTTCTGAAATCAAGTAGAGCCTCAGAACTGATCAAGATTACGGATGAGATTCAAAGAGTTGCCGCTAAAAGCAGCGTGAAGAATGGAATCATCAACGTCTTTACTCTCCATGTGACCACGGCCCTAACAATAAACGAAGACGACCCGCGGCTTGAGGAGGATATCGCACGGTTCATGGAGGAGGCCGTACCGGAGGACGACTCATACGCACACCACCACTTTTTCAGGAAGGATGGCAGAATGGCCGTCAACGCTTATTCCCATATCCGCGCTGGCTTGCTCGGCCCAAGTCTTACCATTCCACTGGAGAATGGACGAGCAGTGTTGGGGTCTAGGCAGCACATCTACCTCGTTGAACTTGACGGGCCCCAAACGAGAGGTTACGTAATACAAATCATGGGCGAATAAACGGCCAACTCTCGGACGCGCCAGACGGGCGGATCTAGCCTTTTTAGTTGAGGACCTGCGTTTGGCTTCAACGCGATGATAGGGACTGGCTATCGTTTTGCAAATGTTAAGTAGACTGCCTACCTAGAAATTCTACCTCAGAATTCTATGTCACCCTGATTTCTGTCCGCGCGTAACAGCGGCCTTACATTTCGTCCAACCCCTTGAGTCCGCTGCGAGGCTAGGAAGGTGGTTGTAACAATGACAGTTACTACCTTTGATAGTCAACACTTCACAAACGAAATGCCGCGTGCGGAGGTTTAGCCACAATGACCCTAGAAGCCGTTTGGGATGTCCTTGAAGAAGGAAGATGGGCGTCGAGACAAGCTTTGAAGGAAGCTGCGGGAGTCGACGAGGATACCCTAACGACCATACTTAGCTTCCTGGACCGTTGGAATTTCATAGATGTTGAGCTGTCGCCGGAGCCACTGATCCGCCGCAAGCCTTCAACTATCTCCCCCATCGAAACGTTGAACCTGCTCTGGCAAATTACGGAACGCTCGCCACCTCAGCCCACCAGCCCCTTGATCGCGCAACGCTTAGCGTGCCGCGTCTGTAACGGGCATGATTTGAGTTTCGTTGGTGTAAATGAGGTAGAATGCGACAAGTGTCACGAAAAACAATGGTACACCCTAGAGAGGACGGCTTCCCTGAATAACATCGCGGAGGGTGAAAATCCAGCCGGGTTGAGCTTAGCCAGGCGAATGCTGGTCAGGCTTGGTCGCCCCCAAAAAGCGTTCAGGGCAAACATTCCGAACGCAACCCAGTACTTCTGGTTCCGATGCACCAATTGTGGAAAAACATCTACAGACTATGCCCATGGGCATGCCGCGTACTTCACCTGCTCCTACTGTCAAACAAGAAGCCGATTTAGTTGAGTTATCGGCTCCATTGAAGCCTCACCGTAAATGTGAAACCGGCGTTCCGGAGACTCGCTAGACGCGAACCCCTAGTTGCAACTGCACGTCTTTGCGTTACGTAGTGGGGGGTTTGGTTTCCTCAGGTTTCGATTCTGCAGCGGCTGGCTCAGTGGAGGTCTCGAGAGGAGCGGGGGGCGGAGTGGTAAGCATTGTCCATCCAATCCATGCGCCAATTACTAGAACCAGTAGTACGAAGAGCAGTACTGGAATAGCGACTGCCCAAAACTGAAGCCAACTTGGTAGACCGATAAAGGGCGCAAAGAACGCCGCCAAATATACTAAAGCCACTATGACTGAAACGATGAAGATTACGAAACCGTACGTCTGATCTTTACCCACGCTTCATCACGGTCCATGAAGTAGTTACGTTCTGAATATAAGTTGTAGCCACGCGACGAATTATGAAAGAGTTTCACTTTTCTAAGACTGTGCGGTATCTTTCCAAGAGAAATACGATGACTCAAATTCTCCCAGTAAACAAGACCGAATGGGAGGCTTTTCTCGAGACACTGTCGGAATTCGAGAAGAAGCACAGCCTTCTACTTAACAAAATAGACACGCTTCAATCAAAACTTCAGGATGAACAAAGTAGAGTGAAGAACGCTAGGATCGATACTGCCGAAACTTCGAGAAATGAAATTCCTCCTCAACCTCGAATCTCTGTTGTTAGGAACAATTTTCCTGGTGTTTTGGACGGCAAGGTAAGAGCCTTGAACAAGCCGGACCCGACAGTTCCCAAACGACCTTATGTTGTTCAAAACAACGCGTATTGCAGCAATTGCGGTTACCGAATCATATCAGCAACTAGGGCCTGTGATCGATGCGGCTGTAATTTCAACGCACTCGTATGTTCATGTGGTCGAGAATTGACGGGATCGGAAAGGTTCTGCGATCATTGTGGTCGCAACCTGTGACGCTAATTTGAGAGCCTCTTTTCGGTATCCTGAATTATTCGAGCCATAGTTTCGCGAGCTTTTCTTATCGCATCGTCGGCTTCACGGGTACCCATTGACATGGATGACTCCATGGATGCTATCTTAGTCCTAGACGCTTGTAATTCATCTCGTAACTGCTGATTCGTTTTCTGTAACTCCTCAATTTTCTTCATCAACTGTCCAGAGTTCTCAACCAGTTTTTGATTGTCCGCAAGAAAAGTCTCGAACTCTTTGCGATCAAGGGTAATTCGGTCTGGCATTTCGCATCTACTCGATTTTATCCTTAGGACATATATGAGATATTCAGTCTACAGAGCGTAAGTTGGATAGATAAGTTGACTACAATTTTCTGGGAAACGTCCTAGATTTCGCTAAGCATCCCACATCCCAACTAGATGCGATGGGAGCGCATTGGATGGTTATGGAGCAGGTATGACTTTGCGGCGACGCTTTCGAGAAAAGTGGAACTTGGAAGGTACGCTACCCAATTACCTTGGAAAGAATTTCATAACTCTTTATTGCATCCGATCTTTTGACAACTATCGTTGTTTCAGTGTAACATGACGCGAAGGCGAGTGAATAGACG
>DATIYC010000036.1:0-18751 GCA_035517955.1 Candidatus Acidiferrales bacterium
CGCGCCATACATAATCCTCTACGCACAGCGACCAGCTAGGCTTGAGGAATCTCCGCAGCTCCTAGCCAGGTAAACCAGTCAAGCAATGTTTTGCGCCAGGCTGAGAAAGATGCAGCTCGACAACCCCAACCGGTTACTGCCTCTCCACCAACCCTAACCTTAGGGTGTTCTCTGAGGAAACAGGTGAGTAAAACAAACCCTCACCCCAAAAACGACACGAAACGACAAAAACAAGCACAAAAACCCCAAGCACAACGACAAAACCGCCATACACACCACCCAATCTTAGGGCTTCGGGCAGGCAATATTTCAGGTCAAACGTTAACGGTAACAAAAACAGCGGCAACCCAAGGCCGCATCGCCTCAAAAATCTGAAAAAGGAGTCCGTAACCGAAGAACCATTTATCTAAGGAAAAGGCCAGCTAACTATTTCCAGAGACATTGAACGAGGAAATCAAGTGGCTTCTGGACCCTGTGGAACCCGGCGTCCGGGCACAAGCGCTAATGCACCTCGAAGGACGCGGCTCCGACGACCCGGAAGTGAAAAGTGCGCAGGAAAACTCCTTGAGTCAAGGCTCGATCGCAAACGTCCTCAACGGTCTAGTCCTAACCCCAGATCAGGATAGTTATGACAAACTCTTCCTTCCAAGATACGGAGCACCATACCACCGCCTGATCGCGTTAGCAGACATGGGAGCACCCTGCGGAGATCCCCGCGTGAACAACACCTTAGAAAGAATTCTCGACGTTTTCTCAAAGCCCGAAGGAGGCTTCGGCAAGAAGGAGAGTCACATATGCGTAACCGGAAACATTGTTCGCGCAGCGATCCACTTCGGCCGCGGCGACGACCCACGCATTAAGCGCGGCACGGAATGGTTGCTAGCACAGCAACGTCCCGACGGCGGTTGGAACTGCTTCCCGGAAGACGATCCTAAAAGCACAGTCGACTCATGGGAGCCCCTTGCAGCTTTCGGAACCATCCCCGAATCGCAACGATCTCTCGGCATCAGACGTGCAATTGAGCGTGGTGTGGAGTTCCTTCTCGAACAGCATTTAGGAGTCGACAAGGGGTACGAGCCGTGGCGGCGCATTCATTTCCCTCGCCATTACTATTATGACTTCTTGCTTGGCCTTGAGCTTGTAACAAGTTTGGGCAACCATAATGATTCACGCCTCAATCCCTCGATAGAATTGCTTCTCTCGAAGAAATCCGCTAATGGTAGATGGTCGCTCGATGACACCCACCCTGATGTTGACCCCGAAGGCGACCCACCGTACAAGCCAATCTATGCAGAGATGATGAAAAATAAACCCAAGAATAAACTCGAAGTCGAGCCACCAGGAAGTCCGAGTCGCTGGGCTACCTTAGCAGCGATGCGCGTCCTCCAAAGAACAAATAGAGCAACTGGGCTCGAAGTTAATCCGTGAGGCGATATCGCCTGTTCGTCCTCCTCGGTCTCTTGCCTGAGAGCGGAGGTCTTACAAATGTGGCCTAAACACACCAATCCTCTCACTAGTCATTGGTGATGTATGTGCGGTTTGAAGGTAAAGTCGCAGTTGTTACTGGGGCTTCGAGAGGAATCGGCAGGGCAATTGCCCTAGCCCTAGCAAAAGAGGGATGCAATGTAGTGGTTGGATACGAGAAGAATCGGGCAAAAGCTGAGGAAGTAGTCCAGCTCGCAACGAAGTCAAATGCCCGCGCCATTGCGACGAAATGTGATGTTTCATCAAGAAGCGAAGTTGAAGCCATGTTCAAGGCCGCGGTAGATGCGTTCGGAAACGTGGACATTCTCGTACGCAACGCAGGAGTAGACTTTGGCGGCCGGTTGATGGAGACGAGTGATGAGGTTTGGGATAGGACGATGGCTGTGAACTTCAAAGGCGTATTCCTATGCACGCAGGTGGCGGCCAAGTACATGATCCCTAGGCGGTATGGGAAGATTGTGAACATTTCATCGAACTCAGGTTTTGGAATCGCGGTTCCGGGAGAGGGGGCGTACGCTCCGTCCAAGGCAGGTGTCATTCAATTGACTAAATCCGCGGCATTCGAGCTCGGCGAGTACGGTATCAACGTAAACTGCGTCGCGCCAGGCGCGATTGATACGGAGATGCTTAGGGGCAACAGGTCGGATAGGGAGTATGCGGAGTTTCGTGAGGCAAGGAAGAAAATAACCTCTCTAGCACGGATCGGCGATCCAGAGGATATAGCGAACGTTGTGCTCTTCTTTGCGAGCGATGAATCACGATTCGTAACTGGTAAGACATTGTTGGTGGATGGGGGAAGAAGAGACTTCGTGTAATTTGGCTTGGAACCAGGAGGTCTTCCGGTTTTTCTGCGTATACGGCCCCTGTGATTCAGGACAGCGACGACGTAATCTCGCTTCTTAGCAGGGCGAGAATCTGGGAGTGGGGAGCAGCGCTTCGTAATGGTGTACCGAGTGAATAGTAGGAGAAGTATGCCCAGTTGATATTCTGTGAGTTGCAGAAATTCAGTAGGGTTTGGGTGTCGGCTTGCCAGTTCGCGTCTAGGTTGCAGTTAACTCCGGTGCATCCTGCCTCAAATGCATCAAACTCCCCCAGCCAAACAGGAACTCCCCAGCTCTTGGAGTGGTTGAGAAACGCTTGAACGTAGGGTTGCGCCGTGGCCCAATTCGCGGTGTAGATGTGGAACTCGTACATTGCATTTGCAATAGCTGGGGCTGTAGTTATGATTGGGGCGTTGTGCATTAGGCCGGGCGTGCTGTCTTCGAAAACTAAGAGTAGTTTCGGGTTGTTGTGTGCTATGGTTTGTCCCATCTTCGTGTAGAAGCTGGTTAGGAGTCTGCCTTCCGATACAACTGTGCCGCAGGATGATGTGAACCATGGCTCGTTGAACATGTCGATACCAATCATAGTTGGGTTGTTCACGTAGCGAGCGGCCAGCATACCCTCAGCGGCCTCCATCGCCTCAATTGGCGTCGGAGCATTGTTGCCGACGAGGGATTGGTCGTTGAAGAAGTTGCACATGGCTGTTGCGAGTTCTTGGCCTGTGGTTGGGGAGGTTATGCTGGGGTAGAGCCAGGTGGGGTTTCCCCAACCCTCACACTCACCACCTTGAACCTTTTCCGGTGCCTGACGAAAGGCGGGGGAAACGTCGACTTGAGCGAAGTCGAAGATGACCGCGATGTGTGCGTTTCCGAAGTTGGTGACAACCGAGTCCAACTCGTTCAGATACGCTGAGTTCCAGTGATGCGTCCAAACCCCGGTCACGGAGGCGGTTGGAGCGGTTGGTTCAAGGTTCTCCCATGAGATGGGAATTCTTACGAAGTTGAAGCCCCAAGATGCCACGTTCTGAAAGGAGCTTGGCGCTATGCTCCAACCTTTACCGCATTGGTCTTTGGTAAGGGCGGAGGGGCCGGTTCCAAAATCCAGCCCGTCTACATTCACACCTTGTAATCGTACGACCGTGCCACTGCTATCGTATACGTTGAGGCTGTTAGGCTTGGTGTGGAGCCAACCGGTTATTTCTTTGGCGCAAGGGGGTGAGTTGCAGAGAGAGTTTGATGATGTGGGAAGAGAGCTCGATTGAGTTCCAGCTGTGTAGGTAGAGACGCTGAATACGGGAACTTGCAATATGCTACTTGCGAATAAGGAAACGATGAGGAGCAGTAGGATGTTATGATAGCGCATCAATTTCGCCCCACATTTGTGTGTACATCAGCGGATGGGCTCGGAAGTCGAAAAATGGGCTTCGTAACTGAAAAGTTTCCATGCGGGTAACAGTCGAGTTTGGGTGGTTGGGCATAGAAGATAAATATCGGTTAACCGATTATCGGTTATTCGATATAGAATGTGGCTTGATTGGTCGAAGAAACGTCATCACCGAGGCCTCCGCACCTGGATACTCTACATCCTCCAAAACGGACCTAAAAACGGGGTTGAGATTATGGACTCCATGGAAGGCATGAGCAGGGGCTGGTGGCGTCCCTCCGCAGGTTCAGTCTACCCCATGCTCGAATCCATGACCGAGGAGGGACTCATCAAGAAGAAAGAGGATGGAAGATACGAGCTTACTCCACAAGGTAAGGAAGAGGTCGATTGGCCATCACGAATGCACGGGCACGAGCCAAGGTCGGTTGAAGAGGTTATCAAACAGATCTCCAGTTACATCTCCTACCTTGAAGACTTGAACGCAACAAACAAACCCGAGATAACCGCGCAAGCAGACAAGCTCCGCGAACTATCCACCCGACTCTCAAAAACAGTAGGCGAATAAGTACACGCAGCAAAATCAAACCCCTGTCGTCAATGTCTCAGCTCTCTCCAAGAGTTTCAACGGTAAAGTTAAGGCAGTAGACGGCGTCGACTTCGCAATCTCTGAGGGCGAGATTTTCGGATTTCTCGGTCCCAACGGAGCCGGGAAGAGTACCACTATCAAAATGCTGACCACACTCCTCAAACCCTCATCTGGCTCCGCCGAGGTTTTCGGATACAGCATAACGAAACAAGCTAACGAAGTCCGACGAATAGTCGGCGTGGTGCCGCAAGAATACACGGCCGACGAAGACTTGAGCGGCTTCGACAATATCATGCTTACCGCTCATCTCTATGGAATCCGCGATCATTTCGCCAAGCCTCGTGCAATGGAACTTCTCGAACTCGTGGGCTTGAGAGAAGCGGCAGTCAGGAAGGTCAATACGTACTCTGGTGGAATGCGGCGCCGTCTCGAGTTAGCCTGCGGCCTTATCAATCGTCCGCGCCTTCTTTTCCTAGACGAGCCTACCCTCGGCCTAGACGTGCAAACTCGTACTGCAGTTTGGGACTACATTCGAAAATTGAAGGATGAGTATGAGATTACACTGTTTATGACCACCCACTACCTAGAGGAGGCAGACGCCTTATGCGACCGAATCGCGATAATCGACCGTGGAAGAATTGTGAAAATCGGTACGCCCTCTGAACTCAAGGCGGGAATTGGAGGAGACGTTATTGAGATCAGCATCACGGAATCTGAAGCAGACATAACTCAACTGATCTCAAAGATTAGCGGAGTATCAAATGTCAAACGGTCTGGGACTATCTACCGGGTTAAAGCTCCTTTAGGCGAAGAAGCCGCACCTGCAATAATTGACGCCATCCGCGAGCAAGGCTATCATGTCTCACGAATATCGTTGAGCAAACCTTCGATGGACCAGGTTTACTTGGAATATACTGGGAGAGAAATGAGGGATGCGAGTGTGGATTCAATGCAAATGATGACTCAAAGAGTAACAATGAGGAGGGCACGGTCCTAGGAATGAAGAGGTCTCAGGAAAGTGCAACCGAGGTTCTCGAAACACGAGAAACCGCTTCGAAGCCGGAGCGAAAAACGAAATGGCAAACCGAATCGAATGAGGTGAATAGGAGTCCGATTCATGGTTTATGGTCTTTGACGCATAGGGATCTGAAAAAGTGGTACACGCAACCAATACAACTCTTCCTCACCATAATCCAACCCGTATTCTGGCTAGCCCTCTTCGGGCAATCATTCAACTTCGGAAACATGGTTGGCGGAGCTGCCGGATCTCAATTCACACGGGACGTTTTCGGAACCGCGAATTACCAATCTTATCTCGGTGTCGGCATGATGACCTTCGTGATCATCTTCACATCCATGTTCAGCGGCATGTCGATCGTATGGGACCGAAGGTTTGGCTTCCTAGACAAAGTGCTAAGCACGCCGGTAGCCAGAGGCACGATTGTAATGGGTAAAGTATTCTCCAGCGTGATACGTTGCCTGATTCAGGCCGCAATAGTTCTAGTGATCGCTGTCATCTTAGGCTTAAAGTTCGCAAGCCTTTCCGTACTCGGTCTTGCTGCTACCTTTCTGGGATTATTCCTACTCTCCTTCGGTTTGTCCTCGCTATTCGTTATGATAGCTCTCAGGTCTACGAATTGGCAGACGCAAATGGCAGTAATGAACCTACTTAACCTACCACTACTGTTCGCTAGCAACACAATCCTGCCAGTCAAAGGCATGCCCGCGTGGCTTCAGCTGATCGCTAGGGTCAACCCCGTCACATACGCAACAGATCTAGGCAGACAATTACTGCTTGGAACCACGCCATTAAACAGCGCGATCTTCGACATCTCATATCTACTGGGCTTCGCGGTCCTATTTTCTGCGGTAGGAATCGTAATGTCCTGGAAGCTACTCACAAGGTAAACTCCCTAAGTTGTAATCTCACGGAGCTGCCGTTTCTGACCGAGCCAAGTAGGGTTGCATTAGTAACCGGAGCGAACCGAGGCATTGGTCTCGAAGTTGCTAGGCAACTAGCGAAAGCAGGTAACCGTGTGATCTTAGGGTCGAGAAACCTTGCAAGAGGTAAGCAGGCAGCTAGTGTATTGGCTTCTAGGAACGTGTATCCAGTTCAATTGGACATTACAAGCAAATCGAGCATCGAGACTGCAGTCGCTCTCGTGGGATCCGATTTCCACAGCCTCGACATTCTAGTGAATAATGCCGGCGTACTCCTCGACAAGACTGACCTACCTAGCGAAACTGCCCCAGAAATCATTCGAGCCACTCTCGAGACGAATGTTCTAGGTACTTGGCGATTAAGCCAGGCATTCATCCCGATGATGAAGAAGCAGAAATACGGTCGGATAGTGAACGTGTCGAGTAGCGCAGGCTCCATTACTAGAATGGAGGGAAGCCTGTACGCTCCAGCCTACAGCCTCTCAAAAACAAGTTTGAATGCTCTCACCATTATGCTGGCCGCTGAACTCAGAGGGTCAGGTATACTCGTTAACTCAGTATGTCCCGGCTGGGTTAGAACAGACATGGGAGGAGCCAATGCTCCTCGGTCCGTTAGGGAAGGCGCAGACACCATAGTATGGTTGGCAACGTTGCCCGACAACGGACCAAGCGGCGGCTTCTTCCAAGACAGAGCCAGAATCGAATGGTAGGATTAAGCAAGGTTCGTCAAGGTACGCGATGATCCACCATCCGCGAATATATGCCGCCGTAGATGCGATCTATGCGCACAGGGTCCATGAGGAATTCATGCGGAAATCCCAACTCTATCTTGCTGACTTCATCCAATCGCTGAACATGTTCCGAAGATAGGGTTACTTCTAGACTTCCTAAGTTATCTTGTACCTGACTTAGGCTGCGGGCTCCAAGTATGGGAAGGATCGAGCCTGGGCGCGTGCGGAACCAGGCTAGAGCGGCCTGGGATGGGCTGCAACCAACCTGTTTCGCAACTTCGACCACGACACCGGCTATCTTCAGGTTGTGTTGATTCGCCTTTTGACCGTTCGATCCGTCCAGTCTTCGGTCGACTTTCTTGCCAGTGAATCCAGCGGACCAGTTCGACGGTGGTGGTGGCGCATTGTTGTATTTCCCCGTCAGCACCCCCGACCCTAGCACACCCCATGGCGTCACGGTCATTCCTAAGGCGCGGGCCATGGGTAGAAGGTCGCGTTCGGGTGTTCGCTCGATTAGACTGTATTCGATCTGTAGCGCGGCGAAGGGAGACCATCCGCGAAGCTCAGCCAACATATTCGCTCGGCTCACAACCCATGCCGGCGTATCCGAAACCCCAACATACAGCACCTTCCCAGATCGTACAAGGTCATCAAGCGCGCGCATAACCTCCTCCACCGGAGTCGAAAAATCCCATGCATGCACCCAGTATAGATCCACATAATCCGTTCCTAACCGTTTCAAGCTAGCCTCTATGGAACGAAACATGTTCTTACGATGGTTACCCCCACTGTTCGGATCGCCCCGAACCGTCGGAAAAGTGTACTTCGTAGCGAGCACAAACCTGTCGCGGTCAGACTTAATCAACTCGCCAACAATCTTCTCGCTACTTCCATTCGTGTAACCGTTCGCTGTATCAATGAAGTTGCCACCACGTTCCACAAAGACATCGAAGATCTTCCGGGACTCCTCTTTAGAAGCACCCCAACCCCACTCCTCCCCAAACGTCATAGTACCCAAACACAATTCAGAAACTCTAACCCCGCTTGGGCCGAGAAAACGAATCTTCATGGAATCTGGCAAAAATATTCACCTAACAAGAGAATGAATTGACAGCAGTTTGGCTACAAGAAGTTTTCTCGACCAGATTCATTGAGTCAGCACTTTAGTTTTCTTAAAACGGTTAGGGGAAAGAGTGGAGTATTGCGACATGGGTATAATATGCGAAAAGCCCTCGTGTCGAGGAAATCGCATCCAATGAGAGGTTGATCTTCATGGTCTCAATTAAAGCTGTTAAACGAGTTGGCGCCGGCGCATTAGTGCTTCCTATGGGCGACCATTTAATTTCGCCAATCCTAACAATGATCTTCGCCCCAGCTATTATGTCAACGATGTTTGGTCCAGGAGCAATCGCGGCAGTAGTATTCTTCATATGCCTTGGCCTGTTCCAAATCCTCTGCATCGGATTAATCCTAAAATCAACTAACCCATACCTCATGCTTGTCGGAATTCTCGGCAACATAGCCTCAATACTGATCTACTTCATCTCAACAATGGGGGTCACGATCTACGGCGTACCTCCCCAACCGCTCATACCCTTCGGCGTTCTAATCAAAGCACTAGAAGCAATCTTCGTCGTAGCAGCAGCGTATTTAATCACTGTTCGTCAAACTGGTCGTGAAGTATCTAGAAACGAACAATTTGAAGAAGAAGCGGTTTCTGTCTGAAACTCGAAGCGATCCTCAATTTTTGAAAAATCACTGCAGCCTTCCTATTCCGTCGCAAAATTTCGTCACAAATTCCATAGCAACCTTACCCGCCTCGCTAAGCATCTCCTCATTGATCCCGGGTACTCCACACACGAGAATTAGCAGGTTCTTCGCACCCGCCGCCACTTTGGATTTGTCAGCGTCGCGGTAAGGATAGACGGCCACTAATTTCTCTTCATCAGATATCACCACTTCCTTGCCGACTAGCTGCATCGGCTCCTTCATGCCTATTCCGAGAAATTGTTCGCCTAACTTGGCCGTTCTCATCAACAGTTCCCCTCGTAGTTCATCGCGATTGAACGCTGCCAATGCGATCTCAGTTTTGATCGAGGCTAAGTTGTAAGCGTCAACAACATTGTTGATCAACGGAATTGTCTTCCCAGCCAAAATTCTTCGAACTAATGCCTCCGCTGCCGGACGAATTTTGGTGGGGTCTATTCCAACCTCCCAAAAGAAGTCCCTATAAGACCTGAACACTGAAACGTCCTTCAAAGATTCCAGAGTGTATTTTCTTTTCACTGCGCCGCTGATAACCTCTTTAAATGCTAGAAGGTCGGCGCCACTCGCCTCCACCCGCACCCCATCAACATACTCCGTCAACACCTCTAGTCCCGGAAAGCGTTTCTTTAGGGTAGATTCAATTTGTAGCATCAATTCAGAATCCTCAGCGCTAAGGTTCAAGCTCCGCCATTTTCATTGATTAGGGCTTCGACCGTCAACAGTCGGTCCTAGGCTTAAATCATCGTTTCACGGTCGTGTACTGCTATGGTTCTCAGGTACTTCGGAATAAGAGTCACGAACATGGAAAGGTCGCTAAAATTCTACACCGCGCTATTAGGCCTCAAAAAAGTCAGACGTGGAACCATGCGTCACGGAGGAAAATGGATACTTCTCCAAGACCCGCGCTCACACCAACGCCTAGAATTAAACTGGTATCCAGACAACTCACCATACGCCGCTCCATATGTTCCTGGGGAGGGACTTGATCACTTAGGTTTCAAGGTTCAAAATGCGGGTTCCACATACAAGAAACTGATCGCAAAAGGAGCGTCGCCAGCTCTGGCTCCTGCCGACAAAGATGGTGTAAAGGGATTGTATTACCTGAAGGATCCAGATGGCAATTGGATAGAGTTCTTCTAGTTTAGTACGGGCCTTTAGCTTCCAATCAAAGACGCCTCGTTTTGGAATTGCTGAATATGTTTTGCGTGAAAGTACCTCTATACCTCTGTATGCATGGGTCCACATACGAAGTAGTACCTTTGGCATGTACATTTCTCGCGTTAGGGAAGGTTCCTAAAACATTCCGTCCTCGTTAGGTGAACCAGCGGGTACAGGCTGCGTAATGTCCCAGTACTCGATTATCTTGTCTCCTTGGAAACGGAAGAGATGAACTTGTGCAAAGACAGGCTCGCCAGTCGAAGTTCGTAGAGCCGTATGCGCCGCCACCAAATCTCCATCCTCAAGAACATGTTCGATCGTCAAAATGCCGCCAGTAGGAGGCGCGGCTTGAGCGGCTCCCGCCATTGCGTCAGTCAGGGGACCGATTCCGGCTGGAAAGAAGGGATTATGGTGCTTGCAATCAGGGGCAAAGAACACTAGCGTTTCCTTCGGTCTTCCGGCGATTACCAACTGGAGAAACTGCGAAACGATTTCCTTACGGGTCTGCACGGACGTGGGCTTCTTTCTCCTGCGTGATTTCTATCAGACGTCTTATTGCTGATTATTTCGCTTTTTCATTTCACCATCTGTGAGGGCGGTGATGATCGCTTGGATCTGCGTCTAAGGAAGAATGTGAGCGCCGCAGCTGCAGCTATCACAACCACAACAATTTCTAACGTGAGCAAGATTGGACGACTTTGCGCATTGTACTTAACAACCAGCACAGAAACCAACGTCATTACTCTCACTGAACCCGATTCGATACCAACTGCCATTGAATAGTTTCCGGGATCAGCATTTTTCGAAACCGTGAACTGACCTTGAACAGACATGGGACTTGCACTGAGCTGTAGGTTACTGGGGTTGAAGCTTGCCGAAACATCATTAGGGTTGTACGAGCCCCACGCGAAGAACGGATACCCAATTTCACTGAAATTCCCATTAACCTTGACTTCTACTGGTAGAGTGAATTGGTCTCCCTGATTTACGGATATGGAATTTGACGAGGTTGAAACCACGATTGGGACCGTAGTGTTCGACGAAATTGTTCCTATGTTGTTTCCGCTCCACTCTGCAAACCAAATGTTCCCGGTCGGAGCCAACGTCAACCACAATACCGTGCTTATGGGCCCCGTTGGAATCGGAAACTCAACCATTGACTGGGTTTGAGGTATGAAGTAACCAATACTGTTTCCGCCGTGTTCCGTAAACCACACTCGCCCCTGTTTGTCGATCAGTAGATCGTTGACTAATGAGATTGGGTACACGTTACTTGGCGGGAAGTGTGTTGTGTATTTTGTAGTGGTCTTGGTCTTAGGGTTGAATTTCAGAATCCAATTCCCTCCGTGATCCGCAACCCACACGATTCCTTGCTGATCGATGGCAATGCCTACTGGGGATGAAACCATGTCCGACGTTGAATTTCCTCCTAGTGGGTACTCTACGAAACTTTGGTTTGTAGGATTGAATTCTCCTACTTGGCTAGCGTAGGCCTCAGTGAACCATATGTTTCCCTTAGTATCAAAGGTGAGATCGGCTGGGCCCGAAGTGTTTGTTGGTACGGGATATTCTCTGAGTGAATTGATGGATGGGTCGTAAACACCGATCTTGTTTCCTAACAGTTCGGTAAACCAAATCCTCCCTTCCTGATCCTCTTGAAGTCTGAGCGGGAAGGAGCTGACTGTGGGTATGGCTATTTGGGTAAAGTTTTCTGTGGCTGGGGTGAAGCGAATGATTGATCCGTAACCGCCGGACACTATAGCTCCGCCTGGGCTTACCGCTCCCTTTGCTGAGGAGTGTGTGGCCCAAATATTGCCCGCCTTATCTGCAATAATGCCCCACATATCGCCAACCCATGGAACCTTGAATTCGTGAAAGCTTTGGTTCATTGGGTTGAACACGGCCAATTTGCTTGCGTTTGACTCTGTGAACCATACATCGCCAGTAGGGTCAACGGCGATTGCAAGCGGCGCTGAATTCTGTGTTGGGACACGGTATTCGGTAATGTAATTGGGTAGGTTGCTCTGAGCACGAGCTGGAGAGATACACGCCGTTCCAATTAGAGGCGTCGGCAAAACTAGTAGCAGCGCGATGACAAGGTGACCAAGTCTTCTCTTGTAGTGATTGTCTTTCGTCAATTTTGCTTCTAACGCAAACTGAAGAATTCAGAGAAATAAACCAGCACCATTCTTGAAAATTGTGCCGTGGAATTTCATGGCTCGTAATAGTCTCTGCGGAAACCTATGCTACTGAGACAAGTGGAAAAGGCGCTTCAATCAGGTCAACGATGGTAATCTTTCTTCACGCTGCCATGCATCATTGAAGTTTCTTGAGCACCGCTTCTGTCGTAAGGACAGTGGCAAATTCGTTATGGAGGCTTGCGAGATTTGCGGAGTGTATTTCATCCGCTAAGTAGAGCTTTCCGTCAGGTCCGTTGCGATCGAACGTGGCCGTCGCGTCTGATACTACATATGTTTTGAATCCGAAATTGCCTGCCATTCTAGCGGTTGTCGAGACGCAGTGGTCTGTTGTTAGGCCAGTTATGACGACGGTGTCTATGCCTCTGTGCCTAAGGTCGGATTCCAAATTCGTTCCTATGAAGGCGCTGTTGACAGTTTTCTTAACAATAGACTCTCCTACGAGGGGAGCTACGATTTCTTTAATCTCGTTGCCAACGACGCCGGGGTGAAGGGGTGAGTTGGTCTCTTTTGAGCAGTGCTGTACGTGGAAGAGGGGGCGTTTGGATTTTCTCCAAGCTATCAGAAGCTTTGCGATGTTTTCCTCCGTGCGGGGATTGTTTCGTTTACCCCATCTCGGGTCATCGAACCCTTTTTGGACATCCACGATAAGCAGAGCGGTATCCTGCGAGAGGCTCAACGGTTTTCTCAACTAGGTGGTTATGTTCGGTTCAGCGGGGTTAATTCGATTATGGTTGAAAGTTCGAACCAGTCATCGATGGTTTTCTTGTTGGCTGGGCCATAGTATTTCTCGTATAGTGCCCGCTTTCCTACTTCCCTTGAATCATCGCCGACGATTCTCGCTTCAGCATCAAAACTCGTAGAATCAATCTTTGCCTTTACGCGTTTGTTAACCCCTAGGTTCTTCATCCAATCTGTATAGTCGCCCTCATGGCTTAGGAAAATCCTCTGGTTCTGCGAGGCGAACCAAAGTTCGACTGTATGGGCCTTTCCCGTTTTCCTACCAAACGTAGTTAGGTAAATGAACCTCTCAGATTTTACGGATTCCAAGTCCTCGGAAATCAAAGGTTAGATCTCGAAAAAGTAATTACAGTTAGCTAAAAGCGAGTGCCTTTCGACGTTGAGCTAGTCAATAAATATCGTAAATCAAGAATTTTTCAGTTGAGAGATTGAGTTGAAGATCGGCATCATTGGAACTGGAATGGTTGGGACAACTCTCGGCTCAAAGCTAGTTCAACTCGGACACGAGGTGAGGATTGGTTCTCGTAGCGCCAACAATGAGAAGGCCGTAGAGTGGGCGAAGAGTAATGGCTCTAAAGCCTCTTGCGGCACGTTTAGCGACGCAGCAGCGTTTGGTGACGTTGTCTTCAATTGCACTGCAGGAAACGTTTCTCTAGCGGCCCTAAGACTAGCTGGCTCTAGCAACCTCAAGGGAAAAGTTCTCGTTGACGTAGCGAACCCACTCGATTTCTCCAAAGGCATGCCTCCCACCTTGACCGTTTGCAATACTGATTCGATCGGTGAGCAAATTCAACGCGCTTTTCCTGATGCAAAGGTGGTAAAGTCGTTGAATACGATGAATTGCAAGGTTATGGTTGAACCGTTCGTTGTGCCGGGAGAGTCTAACGTATTCTTGGCAGGAAACGATTCGGACGCTAAGTCAAAAGTTCGTGACCTCTTGCAATCGTTCGGGTGGAAAGCCGGAACCATAGTTGATCTGGGCGACATAACTGCCTCGCGCGGAACTGAGATGATTCTTCCGCTATGGTTGAGGCTCTATGGATTATATTCGGACGGGAGCTTTAACTTCAGAATCGTAAAGTGACCTATGCTACCTTGACGCTTTCTTGGGATACATATCCTTGAGGTTGCGGAAGCCCGGGAACGGTTGAGATGTTTCTTTGTGGCTTACGATCAGGAAAATGAACTGTAGACGGACGGGTATTGTTGTATTAGGATTAGGTTGAGTTTAAGGACATTGACGTAAGGGTTTCCTGTGACAAAAAGCGTCCATTCCACATTGTTGTCTACGATTTTCTTCAACGCGTCTGTTGGAATGCCAGTAGCGTTGTGTATTCGAGGAATTTGTGAGTAGGCGTCTTGTAGGGTCGCGTCCGGATCTACGCCGGATGCTGATGCGTTGTAGGCGTGGAAGAACATGGGTGAGCTGAAATTTTCCGAAATGAGCCAAGACCCAGACCCTCTTCCATGGAATTGAACTATTTCGCCGTTGGCTTGGTATGGAAGTGCAATTTGAGCGATTCCGGTCAATACTAGCGGAAACGCTAAGCCGCATAGCAGCATAGATACCAGGGCTAGAGTGAAGATAGGTACCACCAGGTCTTTCTCCAAATTGACCATCTCAAAAATGAAGTCCAGTTATGAGGATGTCGATGAGTTTGATTCCTATGAACGGCACAATGACTCCGCCAACTCCATAGATCATCGTATTCTTCAGGAAAAGCGTCATAGTGTCTGTGGGCTTGAAAGACACGCCCCTCATTGCTAGCGGAATCAGAAGCGGAATTATGATGGCGTTGAAAATAAGAGCTGAGATGACTGCGCTTCGCAAACCTAGGTCCAAGATGTTCAGCGCTTCAAGTTGTGGTACTACAGTGAAGAGTACAGGGACGATTGCAAAGTATTTTGCTACGTCATTGGCAATGCTGAATGTTGTAATCGCGCCTCGTGTCATTAGAAGTTGTTTCCCGAGCATTACGACCTCGATAACTTTGGCTGGGTTTGATTCCAAGTCCACCATGTTCGCGGCCTCCTTCGCAGCTTGTGTTCCAGAGTTCATGGCCAACCCGACATCTGCTGCTGCTAAGGCTGGAGCATCATTTGTGCCATCTCCGATCATTGCCACGATTCTAGTGTTCGCTTGTTCACGCAGCACTATTTCGTGCTTGTCTTCGGGTTTCGCTTGGGGTACGAAGTCGCTGATTCCAACTTCAGCTGCGATGCTCTTCGCAGTCAGGGGGTGATCGCCTGTGATCATGACGGGGCGGATTCCCATGGCTTTGACGTCCCGTATCTTCTCCTGAATCCCTTCCTTCAGAACGTCTCGCAGGCGAATCATGCCAATCACTTCGCGGTTCTTGGTGATCGCGACAGGGCTGTCCCCGGCGTCAGAGATCTTACTCACAACTTCGTCGAAGTCTTTGGGGAGTGATGTTGCAATGGTCTTGATTGCGTCCGGTGCCCCTTTGATTATTTCAACCTCGCCCAACCCTATATTCGTGTCCAGCGAATCAGTGAACTTCCGTCTGAACCTGCTTCTATCTGCCATGTCGCGTTTAGGGGACTTTGGCAGCATGAAGCCGGTTCCAGTGGTAAATTTCACGCCGCTCGTTCTCGTCGTCGCTGAAAATTCGTAGGATTCGGAGAGAGCCAGTGCGTTGAGTTCCTTGGGGACTAGACCCTTGTTGTAGGCGAGCCTGATTATGCTTCGTCCCTCTGGCGTATCGTCATGCCAAGAAGATAGGAACGCGGCCTCCCCAACTTCTTCCTCCGTATGGCCACCGAACCCCATGAACTCTATCGCCTGTCTGCTGCCGACGGTGATAGTGCCGGTTTTGTCGAGTAGAATAGTGTCAGTATCGCCAGCTGTCTCTATCGCTCGTCCGGATTTTGCGATAATCTTCCGACCATACAACCTTGACATGCCTGATAATCCTATGGCGGGAAGGAGTGCGCCGATTGTCGTGGGCAGTAGGCAGACGTAAAGGGCTATGAGGACGGATAAGTCAGCGCCTAGGGCTAGTACAACTGTCAGTCCTAGCAGCGCAAGAATGATTATCGTGAATATCGCTGTGAGTCCTATCAGAATTATGGTCACGGCCTGCTCGTTCGGCGTCTTCGGCCTCTTTGATGATTCGACGAGCCGAATCATTTGGTTGATGTAACTGTCCTCAGAGTTTACTGTGACCTCGGCAGTTAACGTATCGCTGATTACTTTTGAGCCGCCGATCAATGGGTCGGTGGCAGCTTTCCTGACAGGTGTAGATTCCCCTGTGAGGAGGGATTCGTCAACCATCGCAATACCCTCCAAAACTTCAGCGTCTATGGGAACAATGTCCCCCTTCTCAATGAGAATCCGGTCCCCCTTGCGAAGTTTGCTTGAGGGTGTAAGGGTAACTATCCCTGTCTCGGAGGTCAACTTCTTGGCGAGAACTTCTTTTTCGAGTTTTCTGAGGCTGCTGGCTGTGTTTTTCGCTTGCGTTTCTGCAAGGGAATCGGAGAGTGTGCTGAACCAGACTGTGATCAGTAGGATGAGAGCCACTTCGACGTAGAACACTCTTTCGTTCACACTTGCAACTGGAAGGAAGACTTGAGGGTAGGCGGCCATTGCGGCTACGATGAAGAAGGTGATCTCGACGATGAACATAACCGGGTTTGAGATCAGCCGGACTGGGTTCAGACGAACGACGGAATCCAGTAGTGTCTTCCCCGACATCGCTCCCGACCATAGACTGCCGCTTTCACTCTTTGATGGCATCCGAATTCCTCCAGCTTAGCCGTATCCCGTTGTAAACCCTTGGAAGTAAGCTAAGATTGGTCCGAGTGCGAGGAACGGGAAGAACGTTAACACGACAAGGATCAATATGGAGCCCACGAGAATAATTGAGAATGTTACGCTATCTGTCCTCAAACCGATCTCGGCATGCCTCTTCCTTCCAACCATCGAGCCGGCCAACGCAAGCAGTAAGCCCATTGGAGCGTAGCGTCCGACAAAAATGACGATGGCTGTCGAGAGGTTGAAGAAGGGTATGTTAGCAGTCGTTCCAAGAAAGTCCGAACCATTGTTTGCGGCGCTCGTTGTGTATTCATAGAGTATCTGAGTGAAACTAATGGGATCCTTCCCAAGCCCGATGGCCGCGACGGCACCTGTCCCGTATGCGATTACTGTCGGAATGAGAATTATCAGCGGATGTATAAGGAATGCAATCATCACCACTTTGACATCGCGGGAAGTTATCTTCATACCCAAGTACTCGGGGGTTCTTCCAGACATTAGCCCAACGATGAATACTGCGATGACAATATACATCACCATGTACGCGAGTCCAAGACCCTTGCCCCCAGGAGCTGCTTGAATGAACATGCCCATGAGCGCAGATAGAATGGTGAGCGGGTGCATCGCGAGGAGGGATGAGTTCAGAGACCCCGTCATTGTAGATGTGGTAGTGACCGTCCAGAAGGTTGAGAGGAACCCTCCAAATCTGACTTCTAACCCCGGCGTACGATCACTTGGTATGGGCTGTATGAAGGCGTTTATCAGGTTAATTCCATAAAGCGCGTACACTGCAAAGAGAACTGGTTTTGATTCGCTCTTCTTTCCGAGCATTCTCCCATAGACAAATATCAGGCTGGTGGGGAGAAGCAGCATCAAGATCATTTCGAGCACGTTTGATGCAGGGTTTGGATTCTGGAACGGGTAAGCCGAATTTGCGCCATAATATCCGCCGCCATTTGTGCCTAGCTGCATAATGGACACAAGCGAAGCAACTGGGCCGACAAAGATTGTTTGCGCCGAGCCCTCGATTGTTCTAACTACCGTGTAGCCGTTAAGGGTCTGTGGCACGCCAAGCCAGATAAAGGCCAGTGAGGCTAGCAGGCATATGGGAATCATGATTCTAGTTATAGACCGGACGAAGTCAACGTAGAAGTTCCCTAGGTCTTTCGAGCTAGCGGCAAAGCCGCGTACTACGGCAATGGCGGCGCAGATGCCGGTTGCTGCGGATGTGAATTGTAGGAACTGAATAGCAGCCATTTGACTGAAGTAGGATAGAGATGTCTCACCAGCATAGTGCTGTAGGTTAGTGTTCGTAGCAAAGGAAACAACGGTGTTAAGTGCAAGGTCCCATGTCAGGCCTGGAAATCCTTGAGGGTTCAGCGGCAGAACGCCCTGGGTGAACAGGATGACAAAGGCCAGAGCCATCTGCGCGAGGTTTAGAAAGAGTGCTGAGAGAAAATACGCCTTCCAGCCCATGCCGCGCTTTGTGTTTACTCCCCCAATCTTGTAGATGAAATTCTCAACAGGGTTCAGAAATCGGTCTAAGTGGCTTGGTTCACAAGCGAAGACCCTGGTAATGTATGGTGCGAGAAGGCGTCCGAGTACAATCACGACGCCTAGGACTAGGATTACTGCTAACGCCTGTATGAGGTCGATCAATTCCTTTCCGCACCATCACGATGCTCAAAATTCTCCTTAGGCAAATTGAACCAAAATGCTTCGGTAAAAGTGTGGTAGGCGCTACTGGGGCGGGGGTTTGCCTACCATTGATTGGCCGTTTCTATGGCCTTTGGCAGGGTTCAGCACGATTGATGTGACGGTGCTTTTGATTCCCTTGATTTTCAGGAGTTTGTTCTTTAGAAGGTCGCGGAATTCTTCGATATCAGCCGTTGATACCAGGGCGACTACGTCGAATTCGCCGGTTACCTCGTAAAGTTCTTCTACGCTCGGCATTAGACTTAGAGCTTTAACAACGTCGTCGAGCATTGGTGACTCGACAAAAATGTCTACGAAGGCTAAAAGTCGTGGCAATCGAACTCATCTATCCTTGACTCCAACTTTGCAGTTGCGATTTCGCCGCAACGACGACCGGGGAATATTAAAACATTGCCTCAATTTTTTGTTCTAAGGTTCTTGCAGTCTGCTATTCGCATAATGAAACATT